>LUSG01000245.1 GCA_001629395.1 Gammaproteobacteria bacterium REDSEA-S15_B12
GTTCAAAGTCGTGGATACCGATGTAGCCATCGATACTTTCTTGATCTTGGGTTGGCAAGGCCTTGTAAACGGATCGCATACTGATGAATTGTGTTTCTCCGCCATAGTCCGGTATTTGTCTTGCTGAGAGTACTGATAATTTGGAAGGGACGGGTTTAAATGAGCTATCGGCATGCCAGAGCTGGTTTGCCTTTCGAATTAAATTTTGACGATGACTGGGCTCGACAGGATAACCGTCAGTATCTAGGTTGGATAATGTAACCAGTTTGGTGCCGGCGCCAGTGCTGCCGGGTTTAGTGGTTTCCAGGGGACCCAGTTGTTCACTAAATCTAATTTGTTGTTCATCGGTCAGTTGCTGGTTAGGAATGATCAGCAAGTCGTATCGCTGTAGTAGAGCGAGCAGCTGAGAGGCCACGCTACTATCCTCGTTGCTTAAGATATTGAGTCCATCAACCCGAGCGCCGATAAGATTATGGACTGGTCTGGCAATCATCTGAAAATCTATTGGCTACGCGATCGATTGCTAGGCATATTTTGTCGATTGAGACTCTTGGTACAACACATAGAGTCCAGCTACAACAATAACAACGCTGCCAGCGATTGTATTGAGTGTTGGCATGTCACCAAATAATAAATACCCGAGGATCGTCGCCCAAAGTAGCTTCGTATAGTTGAATGGGGCGATTAATGATGCTTGTGCCAATCGAAAAGAGTTGACGAGACATAGGTGTGCACACGCACCCAGTAGACCTGTGCCAAAGAAAACACCCAGATGGGTTAGCTGTGGCGTCTTCCAGAAAAACACAACGGCTATAGTGCTCCAGGCTGCGCCGGTAAGTCCGGTATAAAACAATATAGTGTGTGTGTTTTCGGTTGCTGTCAGCATTCTCGTTGTGATTTGGTAGAGGGCAAAACAGGCGGCACCGATCAGTGGCATTACAGCAGCCCACTGCCAGAGTCCGCTACCCGGTCGAACAATAATGCCAACGCCGATTAGTCCAGCTACAACTGTGAGCCAACGATGGGTGCTTACCTTTTCGCCGAGCAATGGAATCGATAGCCAGGTTATGAATAACGGCGCCATAAATCCAATAGCAGTGGCTTCTGCGAGTGGCAGAAAGGTTAATCCAATGAATAAAGACATAATCGAGGCCGCGAGATACCCACCTCGCATCCATTGGAGAAGTGGGCGGTCTGTCTTGGTGAGAGTCGATAAGGATTCCCGCCGAATAAGAAAGTACACCAACAGTGTTATGAAGATTCCTACAAAGTAACCCCAGACGAGCTGGACGGCATGTAGTTCATCGGTGAAAGCCTTGCAAGTTGCATCGACAACTGAAATAAATCCGATAGAAAGAATCATCAGTCCAACCGCAGCATTTGGACGTGATTTCGTAGCGTTATTCACGAAGTCCTCGGCACGATTGAGCCTGGGGATAGAACAGGCAAGCTCCAAACACAAACATTAACCTGATCGGCAGGAATTTGTTAATCTGACGCGCTGTTCATACCAAGAATAGAGGCTTCTGGGTCTGTCGAGGTCTCCCGAACAGGCCAGCGCCCCGATTTAACCTGAGTCAAGAATTGATCAACGGAATTATTGAAGGCATCGGGTTCTTCGAGATTTATCGTGTGTCCGGAATTAGGTAGTATTACTAATGCTGAACTACGAATCAGTCGCTTCATAAATATCCCTGGAACGAGACAGGGTTCGTCCTCATCCCCGGTGATAATTAATGTAGGCACCATAAGTTCCTTCATTTGAGGCTCAAGATCAAACAATGACGGCCGTCGAGCTTGTACACCTCGCATTGTCAAGACAGACCCTTGTGCCGAATGTTCAGCCAGCTGAGTCCGAAACTCGGTCCAGCCACGTGGATCCTTGTTCATAAATTGAACTCTTGTCGGGCCTTCCGAGTAGTGCTTGGCAAATTCATCGCTAGAGCTCTGTTCGATGAACGCGGCGCTGGTTTCAGCTTCTTCTCGAAACTGTTCTTGCCTATCCTTTTCGGCACCATAGCCACAACCTCCTACAACTAAAGACAGTGCGCGGTCGGGATGGTGGAGACCAAAGTGTAGTGCCGCAAATCCACCCATAGACAGACCACAAACATGAGCTTTTTCGACACCACAGTGGTCCAGAATTGCCAGAATATCCAGTCGTGCGCGATCTTGGGAATAGAGTTTGTTGTCCTCGGGTACATCAGAGGGGGGATAACCGCGGGCGTTATATACGATACAGTGATACCGTCGGCTAAAAAACCGAATCTGTGGTTCCCAACTTCGATAATCACCCGCAAATTCATGAACAAAGACGAGCGTCTCACCTTCCCCTTCCTCTTCGTAGAATAGTTTGACCCCATCATCGGTTGTCGTATATGGCATAACGTGGTTCCTTTTATAGTGCTATCTAAATTTAATCAGGATTACAAATTCTTTCGACTATTTTGAGCGTCTCTCAAGTGCATCATAATCAATCTCAGGCCCATGAATCTCTTGAATAGTTTGATCGTTCCGAGCCTTTATGAGCAGCGTCAAGGCTTCGTTAAATGGTGTGCTGACACCGAGCGCTCGACCTTGCTGAACGACAGCGCCATTCAGGGCGTCGATTTCGGTCGGGAGACCGGCATCCATATGTTGGAGCATTGAAGGCCGATTGAATAATCGATCTGCAAGTCCCTCGATGGTGGCACGTGGGGCTTGGCCGACAAGTGAAATACCTCGTGCATCAACGACTTCGAGTACCTCAGCTAGAATGCGTTTTTGAAATTCACTCGCAGCCCTGTGGGTGCCAATTTCTCCTGTGCGAAAACCAGTGATCGCGCATATTGGATTGACGGCACAGTTGAGAACAAATTTACTCCAGATTATTGCATTAATATCTTCTGCAATTTGAACATCAAAGCCTGCATTCGATAAGGTTTCGTTGAGTCTAGTGACGCGGGCGCTTGGCTTTTTATCGAGCTCGCCAATCCAGGTTTTACCAACATTAGTATGAAATGACTGTCCCGGTTCAGGAGAGGCAGCACTGTGGTAGCTGATGCCCCCAGCAACTCGCTCTATTCCGAGTTCATGTTGTAGTTTCTCGACGTTGCCGATGCCGTTTTGGAAGGTGATGCACCAGCCATCCTGTTTGTCGAGCACAGCGTTGGCTTGTATGGCTGCTGCTGCACTATTGTTGGTGTCTGTGTGTATAAATGCAATGTCCACCGGGAAAAAGTCACTGGCCGTTGTCGAGGCTTTTGCGGGAATCCAGTGTTCACCGTCTACCCCGGTCAAGTGGACGCCCTGCTGGTTGATATTGTCGACAACCGATTGTCGGTTGTCGACGAAATGAACTTCTTCGCCGGCCATAATAAGCCGGGTGCCATACAGTCCCCCCATTGCGCCTGCACCTATGATGCAAATTTTCATGTGTTAGAAATACTCCTGTTTGTATTGGCTATGTAGTTGAATATGGCCGTGGCATCTTCGTCCGGATGTTCTCCTACAAATTTGTCCCAAAGTTGGACGACTGTTTGACTGATTACCCCTTCAATACCTGTCTCGTGACAGCCATCGAGATAGAGAGAGATATCTTTGAGTAGCAGTGAATTACTAAACCCGGCGCTAAAACGATTCGTTATGATTTGATTTGGTACCTTGTCGAGTGTTGCCGTATTCATGCCCGTAGAAACATTGATGACATCACACATTGTTTTAAGATCAAGGCCTTGTGATTGTCCGAAACGAAGGGCTTCGCAAGATGCGGCCAGTGCTGTTGCGGACAGAAAATTATTCAAAACCTTAACGGTCTGAGCTTGTCCGGGTTGAGGGCCGATTAGGAACTGATTTGCGGTGAATGTGGTGAGTAGCGGTAATACTGAGCTGTACAGATTCTTCGACCCCGCGCACATTACTGCCAGTGTTCCAGCGACAGCACCACGAACACCTCCCGACACTGGACTGTCTAAATATTCAAGTCCGGAGTTACGGACGGAATATCCTATTTCTTGGCTCGCATTGGCGCCTATTGTCGAGGTGTCAACAATCGCAAGTTTATGCGTCAAATCGAGATTTAGAAGCTCTTTGATGATGCCCTGAACGGCGAGTCTGTCGGGAAGACTAAGGAGAATCGCTGTCGTTTGGGTAGCCAGAGATTCAATATTCTCAACATAGGAGAGTTGATCTGTGGGTTTCCAGCGACTCTTGTCGATCTCGTAGCCTACAATTCTGTAGCCTGCGTCGATAAGATTTAGGGCAATCGGGTGACCCATATTGCCCAGTCCTATCATGCCAACGGTCTCAGTTGTATTCATAGTTCGAGAT
>LUSG01000246.1 GCA_001629395.1 Gammaproteobacteria bacterium REDSEA-S15_B12
CCAGCCCGCGCCCAGACCTAATTCCAAACGGCCGTCAGAAACAATATCGAGCGAAGCGGCCATATTGGCGACCAACGCCGGGTGCCGATAAGGCACCCCGTTCACCATGCACCCAATCCGTATGCGGGTAGTTGCCTGAGCCAAGGCCGACAAGGTAACCCAGGCCTCCAGACAGGGACCATTTTTATCCCCCTGAAGCGGGTAGAAATGATCGAAGTTCCAGGCCGTTTCAAAGAGTTCAACCTCGTCCGCAGCCCGCCAGACATCCAACATATCTCCCCAACTTGTATGTTGGGGTGCCGTCTTGATTCCAAATCGCATGAACCTCCTCCTCTTAAGGGTTTTGGGTCTTCAACAATCCTAGCTGCCGGCTGCTGTCTGCGAGGACATTAGTCAGGTATAAGCAGCATAAACACCTTTCGCCTGGGTTCCTAGTATTGGGTTTCCGAACACATAATTGGTGATTTACACGAATGGCCAATCGCGCGACCGTGTTAGATTTATCGTTTCCTAACCTTACCACCTGAATTCATGCTCACTGATCAAGCGCGCGGCTTTTTGAACAGTCATCGGGTCGCCAGATTCGCAACCGCAGAACACGGCGGCCAGCCGCACGTAGTGCCGATCTGCTACGCGGTATACGATAACTCGGTGTATTTCACCATCGACGAGAAACCGAAGCAGCTGAGGGACAAGCCGCTCAAGCGAATTAGGAATCTACAAATCAATCCACACGTTGCGCTTGTAGTCGACCGTTATGAAGAGGACTGGACACAACTTGGCTGGGTGATGGTACAGGGCGAAGCCGCTTTACTGGATGATGGCGAAGAGCACACAAAAGCACAGCGATTATTAAAGGCCCGCTATCCTCAGTTACACGGAATGCAAATCGGCGACCTACCTGTGATTGCAGTCCGGATAACACGCGTGGTCAGTTGGGGTAACCTGAGTACAGCCAGTTAATCATGCACTCCACTGCTTCTACTGAATTAACTACCTTCTTGGGAATATTAAGGCGTTTCTATAAAAAAGCAGTGAATAATCTGGCATCTGCAGAATCTCTTCGCTTACTGGCGCAATGAATAACAAGCACCTCACCGTCTATTGGGGAGAAGAACTTGGTCGGTATGGTTTCGGAGAGGACCATCCCCTTGGGCGGGATCGCCTGGCTGCATTTCGCGTTGCGGCCATCTCCGCAGGAATTAATCGAAGCGTGGAAATTGCAGCTCCTATGCAGTGTAACGTTACCGACCTTATTTTATTTCATGAACCGGAGTATGTTCAGCGAGTAGAGGAACAGTCGGCTGCTGGAAAGGGATATCTCGACTGCGGTGATACGCCTGCGTATCCCGGAATTTACGATGCAGGTCGGTTTGTCGTTGGAACAGGATTAGCTGCGATCAGTCGAATTATGGAACATAACTGGCACCGCGCGTTTGTGCCCATTGGCGGGCTTCACCATGCTCGGCGGGATAGCGCTGCTGGGTTCAGCGTATTCAACGATTGTGGCATCATGATCGAGGCACTGCGACACCGTTTTGGAATTGCCCGCGTCGCATACGTTGATATTGATGCCCACCATGGTGACGGCGTCTACTATGCGTTTGAAGAAGATCCTGACCTCGCTATCGCTGATATTCATGAGGACGGTCGTTATCTCTATCCAGGAACTGGGTCTGACAACGAGGACGGTAAGGGAATTGCACGGGGTACCAAGTTGAATATCCCACTGGCGCCGGGCAGCACTGACAGTGACTTTTTGCACGCTTGGTCCCGGATTGAATCCTTAGTCGAAGGACACAAGCCCGAATTCATCATCTTTCAAGCGGGAGTGGATAGCATGGATAGGGACCCATTGGCCCATCTCCGATTCTCTGTAGCGGCACATGCGCACGCAACCCGGCGACTGCTTAAACTGGCAAATAAATACGCCAGTGGACGTCTCCTGGTCTATGGTGGCGGTGGCTACAATCTAAATAATGTTGCGAACGGCTGGTGTGCTGTCTGCAAAGAACTGATTTAATCTACAGATGATTCGTCTCGCATAAGAAATTCCTTACCACTGTTTTATTCAGTCTTCCATCGGCAACATTGTTGTCAAAAGCACTACTGACAGCCGCACGGTGTTGTGCATAGATATAACTAACTATTGAGATAATCGCGCAGGGGCGCCAAGCTATCCGGATCTCCCGCGAGCTCCCGTTTTGCAAATTCAATCGCAGCCACCTCATGCTCCGTTAGATTATTCAGGGCATACAGATCTTCTTCAGGGGCCATTTTCTCAAGCGCCGTGAAATCTTCAAGATAGCCGGGATAGCGGTTCACCATATAGGTCATAAACTCAAGCCAGCCGAAAGATGCATGACGCTGCACATAACTCTTTTTCAAGCAGCGGTACAACCGACTCAGCTGCTCGGCGCTCTACCCTGGCGAGTACCGTTAGCTTGTCCTGTTCTTCAAAATGATCGACGAGCCCATAGAAATATGCCTCACCTTCAATTTCTTCTTCGTAATAGGACAGTAATGTCTTCAGATAGTTGTCTGTCACTCTCATATATTTTCGATCTGCCATCTTTAAAACACTTGGTCGTTGCCGTCAAAAATGACATCGTCCATAAGGATTTTACTTGTTACCTTTCGCGTGAAAACGGGAAATCTTATGAAGGGATATGCGCACAGATTAATCTTAACTATTGGCTTTGATGTATGCTGCAGCCTGGTTTGCTGAATCGCGGCCACTGTCTAGCCCACCGTTAACAGTACTGGCCTGTGTTCTATGCGTTGCCTCACCTGAAAAGAAGAGTTTTTCAGCCAGGGTTCTGCCGAGGACCGCTCGGGCTGCGGACCTGCCTGGCCTGACAGCGGAGTATGCACCGTCGAACAAAGGTATCTTCCCGCAGGCTGTGGCACCGTCCAGACCGTAAGCAATGGCCGTTTCCATAGTCTCCCGTTCCAATGCTTTTGCCTGGCTGCCTCCTACGTAGCCATAAGTAAGATTCGAATCGTTGGTATTGGTGAGGTATCCCACACCGGTTTCATCAGTTTGTTGCTGATAGACATAAGTATCTGGGCCAAAGCCAAAGATATCCTCACTGAACAACAGGCCGATGTAGTTCATGACCGCCATATCGATGTCATCGATCGCTTCTTGTTTTTCAACCGGCAATGCGGGGGTGAATTTAATGCGTTCAGCCCCGAGCACACCTACCGATACGGTCAGAATCGCAGCACGTGCCCTGATTTTCCCAGCTGAGGTCATTACCTCGACATGATCACCGCTCCAGTCAATCTCTCTAACTGCTGTCCCGAGACTGGCTGGTATTTCCCGGCCGTAGTGGGCTACAACCGAGCCATAGCCTTCGCCGCAAAACCAAAAGTCCGCGTCCAGACTGTTCCACCAGCTTTTCGGTGACCAGTCTTTAGAGTCCTGCGCCATGTCCCAGACACCATATTCTGATGCAACCGTATACCCCCAAGGTCGTGAAAAAAAGTCCTCACCAAGCGCAGTCCGGGCGTTATCTTCTGGCCCTGCTGCATCACTCAGGGCAGAGTCCCGGATTCTTTTATTGAATAAGGCATCGGTTTTCCAGATTTCGGTCATTTCGTCTTTGGTGGCTTTGCGATTACCGACAAAATACTGTTGTTCACCGTGGTCTCGATAGACATCAAAGCCATTGCTTCTCGCGTGAGCGATCAACGGATTTCTGGGCGAAGCCCCCATCCAGTGTGCATGAGTATCAAACGGCACACCAAAGATTTTATTATTCGTATGCACACGTCCACCAATACGATTATTAGCCTCTACTACGAGAAAACTAACGCCTTTGCTATGCAACGTTTTAGCGGCCTCTAAGCCCGCAATACCCGCACCGATAATCACGACCTCAGGGTTGGTTACTGCATTGCCCATCACAATCCGCGGGGCTAATGCTGATGCTGCGATTCCTTTTAATAGAAGACGACGTTGTTGCAATTTCTCAGCCATAATCAAGATGCCTCTT
>LUSG01000247.1 GCA_001629395.1 Gammaproteobacteria bacterium REDSEA-S15_B12
CGGCTGCTCATTTTAATTATCTCAGTCATCCACAAGATCTCAAAGAGCTGGTTGAAGCCTTGAAAGTAATGCAGGATATATTGACACAACCCGCATTCAATGGATTTCGGGGCAAACGAATAACCCCTGCACCGGAGATCACCTCAGATCGTGAGCTCGCGGACTACGTGCGTGCTACCGCTGACACCGACTACCACCCATCTGGCACGTGTAAGATGGGTAGTGATGATCAGGCGGTTGTCGATTCCGAGTTGCGGGTTCACGGTATAGAAGGTTTACGCGTGGTGGATGCATCGGTGATGCCAACCATAATCAGCGGAAATCTAAACGCACCCACCCAGATGATCGCCGAGCGTGCCGCGGATTACCTGCTGGGTAAACCGCCGCTATCGCCGGAACACCCCAACTTCCATTTCGAAGATCACAGCACCACCTGAGAAATTCAGTTCATCAGATAAACCGTCTGTTGGACATACCGACAACACCTCGTAGATCACTGTACTGTTGCATCGCAGCCCGATGAAATTTCAACTGGTCATCAACATGGAGCGCATGTCGCTTGATGTCGATATGTGTTCGGTCAACAAACATACTCTTGAGATGGTGCAGATGGCGGATGCGGCGGGGTTCGAGATCGTTTGGGCGGCTGAACATTATGGGATTGAGATGACTATCGCCCCCAATCCTTTTCAGATACTGACCTGGTTCGCGGCGCACACTGAACGTATCCGGCTTGGAACGGCCGTGGTCGTCGCGGCTTATAGTCACCCCGTCCGAGTAGCCGGGCAAGCAGCACTGCTGGATCTGTACAGCAATGGCCGGTTGGAGTTCGGTATAGGATCAGGTGCTTACCAGTGGGAGTTCGATCGGATGAAACCGGGCCTTAAGCAGCAACAGGCCTACCGCTACGTTCAAGAAATGCTACCCGTCGTAAAAGCGCTGTGGCAGGGTGACTGCACCCATAGCGGAGAATTCTGGCAGTTTCCGAGCGCAACCTCAGTACCCAAACCGCTACAAAAACCCCACCCGCCCATCTGGCTCGCTGCACGTGCGCCTGTAACATTTGATTTTGCTGTCAAGAACAACTGCAACATCATGTCTTGGGCCCTGACCCGACCGTTTTCCGAAGTCGAAACCTATATGGCACGTTTTAAATGTGCACTGAACGAACATCTCCCATCAGCAAAACCCCTGTTCGCCACCATGCGTCAGACCGCCGTTTACCCTAAACCAGAAGATGCCACACACTATCTGGACGCTCTGATTGCCAAGTCAGGACGGTTTGAAAACCTGTTCAAGAATCTGGCTGATGTGAAAAATGGTTTTCCAGAAAAAGTTGATGTGGAACAGCTTTCCACTCGGCGTGAATTTGATCGTGCTGAACTTCAGACTAATCTGATGTTCGGCACACCTGATGTCGTCATCGACAAACTTCAAGCCTATCAGGCACTCGGTGTCGATCATTACATCTACAACGCGAGTTACGGCCTGGATATGAGCAGCCAGAAACAGTCCCTACAGCTTTTTATCGACGAAGTCATGCCAGCGTTCCAGCGTTGAGAAAACTCTCCGCCCCCGCATTATTCAAAACAACCTTAAACACACTTACAGAGCAACTGAGCTCGTCAGGGAACACAATTCAGTTGTCTGATAGACCAATATTTGATGTGAATAGATGAACGGAATGGAACCGTTCTACAAAACTGAAAGATGAATTCGGAATTGGCGATTTACGTTTGTATGATCTACGGTATGAAAAGACATCACGATTGTTTGGAAAAGGAGTGGGGGTTATGGAAGTCGTCAGCATCAACGGGGGCATGAGGGCCTAAAACAACTCCATCGCTATGTCCAAATCAAGCCAGCATCTTTGGTGGCACAAATGGGTTAAACTTCTTATGACAATTACAATCAACCGTCGAGAGGACATGTATGCATATCCAAGTCATTAATTTCAATCTAGAAGGCATTGATCGTGCTCAGTACGAAGCAGTTTGCAACGAACTTGCTGAAGCTTTTGCCGCACTGCCAGGACTTATTTCAAAACACTGGCTTGCCGATGACGAAAACAATACCTATGGTGGTGTTTATATCTGGGAATCAAAAGATGCCTATGAGGGGTATTTAAAGTCCGATTTATTTGCAGGGGTTGGGGCCAATCCAGCTTTAGCTAATATTGTGTCCAAAGATTTCGATGTAATTGAAGGCCCTACGCGAGTCACTCGGGGACTGTAGCGCTATACCCACATCAAGCCAGAATATTTGGTGGCGAGGCTGGATTAAACTTCTGTGAGTTTTACAGTCAACTTATGCAATAAATGGTAAAGCCAATCTTTTAATCTTTGTGGATGGGGTATACATCTTGTATGCCCCTTTTCTTTTAGAACTACATCCAATCATTAACAATTCGCAATTTCAAGCGGCGACTCGTATCAATATGTTTTGGAAAATAATAAATCCGGTTACGATTGCGATTGCAAAATCGCCTTTGCATTTCCTGATTAGTCAGAATCTTGTGGTATTAAATTTTGTGGGAATGAAAACCGGCAAAAATTATGCGCTTCCACTAAGCTATTTTGAAGACCCAAAGGGACGACTAAGTTGTGTAACCGATAGGCGAAATATCTGGTGGAGGAATCTTCTTCACGCGACTAACATAAAAATTCTATACAAAGGCAGACTAACTGATGCACGAGTTACCATCGAACATGAGGACAATAAAATAATTGCCGATCAGCTAGATGCGCTTTGTTCACACAGTCGGATCGACGGGTTTTTTGCTAAGGTCGGTTATGAAAATGGAAAGCCCATACAAAACGATATAGAGAAAGCAGCCTCAACAATGACTTTGATACAACTTTCTATCTATTGAACGTTTTCAAGGTTTACAGTTTAGTAGCATCTTGGAAATAGCGGGGAACAGACGCACCGGGTTTTCGGGGGTTTTATGAAGAAGCTAACACGAATGAAGAAATTATTACTCCTGATCACCTAATTGAGTTTGCTAACCACTGGACACAGGCTAGTGCAAACATTATTAGCGGTTGCTGTGGACTGGGGCCGGATCATACTCAGGCTTTGTGTAAACTAAGGTGAACAATTTCCATCCCACCAAAAAATTGGAATTCACATCGATTGTAGTCCGCCTCTATATTCTTTTTCTGATATCGGATAACACTTCCCGTACAATCAGATGATCACCATCCATCACCAGGACATATCGAATATGAGCGTTACCGTTATTGTTTCCCTAAAAGTTGAAGACTTTGACAAGTGGTACTCTGCATTTTCTAGCGCGAGTGGCTCTCGTGAAGAAGCCGGCATTCATGCAAAAGGGCACCGAAATATAGATGACCCGAATAATGCAGTCGCAATTGGCACCGCACCGTCAAAAGAAGAGTTTCTGGGGTTTTTTACGACACCTGAAATGCAGGAAATTCAGAAAGCGGCTGGCGTACTTGGGCCACCTGAAGTGAAATTTTTGGAAGAAGCTTAGTCCCTGATTTACTCATACCAGAGCCCCGCAATGTCACGGCTTTATTCTTTAGATGCTCAAAATTCACCCATGATACGCGGTTCCAATATTACGTACTATGATAACTATGAATGGGGGAGGATAGAGGTCGAACTGGCCTTTGGGTGCTTACCGTTTAGATGAATACAGTACGCAAATGCTCACGCGAAATGCGTCGACAAAGGGATCCGAAGAGCGCACAGGAATGTCTGTGGTACTAAATCAGATTCTGGTTCAATACAGCATGGTCACCACCGGTTTTACATTAATATGAGGCTACCTTATGGTAAGATCTAACTACACGTTCGAAAAGCGACAAAAAGAACTCGCTAAAAAAAAGAAGAAGGAAGAAAAACGTCTAAAGAAACAGGCTGCGACTGCCGGGAATGATCAATCTGATCAATCCCAATCAGACAACGATACACCTAATATTGATGGCTACGTCTGATCTGGGAGTATAGGAATTTCTCAATCCCCATTTAGAAGCGGTGACTTCAATATGGGATTCCGTTTATTTCATCAATAAAAAGTAAGGTAAGTAAAATGGCTAAAGGTACAGTAAAGTGGTTTAACGCAGAAAAGGGCTACGGATTTATTGCTCCGGAAGATGGTGGTAAGGATCTGTTTGTTCATCATTCCGACATTGATGCGGGTGGCGGGTATGCAACGTTGAACGACGGTCAGGCCGTTGAATTCGAAGTCGGTCAGACCGAGAAAGGCCCATGTGCAAAGCAAGTTGTTGGCGTTTAAGCTACAACAAATAACACATTGTCATAGTAGTAAAGTTTCTAGCATTACTACACACAATATAAAGGGGTCATGTCTTACGCTGTGACTCCTTTTTTGGCTACACGACTACGATAGACAATAAGTCAGTTCGATTAGGGTGAAGCCTTTTTGAGTCATGTTAATTATAAACGTCTGTGGCCATCATCCGCCTTCGCAACCATCAAGTCTGTCGGTGTTCCAGCAATCTAGGCATCAGTTCAACCAAATTACACGGCCGGGTTCGGTAATCCAGCTGATGTACCAATAGCTTGTCCCACGCCGTAGCACAAGCGCCGGAAGAACCGGGCAAACAGAAAACATAGGTGCCATTAGCGACCCCGGCTATGGCCCGGGATTGTAGCGTTGATGTGCCGATCTCCTCGTAGGAAATCATGCGAAAGACTTCGCCGAATCCATCCAGCGTTTTTTCGAGCAGTGGACACACGGCTTCCGGAGTGCCATCAAATCCGGTCACACCCGTACCGCCCGTAGTAACGACAACCTGAGCGTCAGGTTCGGCAATCCAGTTTGAGATCACTGCGCGCACCGCAAAAATGTCGTCTTTGACAATCGTCTTCTCAAACAATTGATGGCCCGCGTCATTGAGACGCGACACCAAAAGCTTGCCGGACTTATCGTCGGCTTCCGTCCTTGAATCCGAGACTGTCAATACAGCAATGTTTACCGGTATGAACTCACGTTGGATCGCCGTCATTGCTCCCGATACCTGTTGTGGCCTTGTCGTTAACAGCCTATTATAGTTTGCCTTTCCTGGACACCGTATGCAGGGGGTATCACCATAGCATGACGATCAATGTTCGGTTTTTTGCCAGCCTGCGTGAACGCATTGGTGTTGCGCAGACCGAAATTCAAGCTGACTCGGTCAATGATGTCCGAGACGTCTGGCTGGCGGTCAGCCATCAGCCACTCGATGAGGAAATGCTCGTTGCAATCAACCGCAATTACGCAGGCCTGGACCACACTGTTGCAGACGGCGATGAGGTGGCGTTTTTTCCACCCGTGACTGGTGGCTAAGAGATAAGGTCATGCACATCGAACTGCGCGATCAGGGTTTTGACCCGTGGGCCGAGATAGCGGTTTTTCGTGATCGTATGTTATCAGCCGGTCAGTACGGTGCTTGTGCAGTGTTCGTTGGGACCATGCGTGATTACAACGAGGGCGACCGGGTGCGTTCGATGTATCTTGAACATTACCCCGGAATGACCGAGAAGCAGCTTGAATCGCTGGTTAGCGCCTCATGTGAAACCAACAACCTGATGGAAGCACTGGTTGTTCATCGCGTTGGTTCAGTCAAGCCAGGCGAAGATATCGTTCTGGTTGCAGTATGGTCTACACATCGCAAAGCGTCTTTTGACGCCTGTCGGGAAATCATGGAAGCGCTGAAATCCACAGCCCCTTTTTGGAAGAAAGAAACACTCGACGATCAGAACAGTGAACGCTGGGTCCATCGCAATACACCCGATTCTTGACCGAATCGAGACGATGATCGACATGACATCCGCCATGAACCAACCAACTGAACGACCCGCCGGCTTCCAGGGATATGTCCATCAATCTCAAGCTCGTGAAGATGAGGAACTGACCCATGTCGATCACGGCACATCCTGTGGGGAGTACCTGCGACGATTCTGGCAACCGGTTGCAATGTCCAGCGAGTTGGGCGAACTGCCATTGGTGGTCAAAATACTGGGTGAAGAACTGGTCCTGTTCCGAGATAAATCCAACAGCGTCGGGCTGCTGCACAAACATTGCGCCCATCGAGGCGCATCATTGGAATACGGAATTATCGCGGAGCGCGGCATCATTTGCTGCTATCACGGCTGGCACTACGATGTTGACGGCACGCTGATCCGAGCAGGTTCCGAGCGACTGGACAGCCCGATCTGCAAAAATGTGGTCCAAGGTGCCTATCCGGTCACGGAAAAAGACGGCATCTTATTCACCTACATGGGTCCACCGGACAAGCGACCTGATTTCCCCGAATACGATACACAACATCTTCCTGGTGTGGAAAGAATTCCGTTTTCCCTGACCACGCCGTGTAACTGGCTGCAGGTCTATGAAAACACCCAAGACCCGATTCATGTACTCCATCTGCATACCCGTTCCAGCGGCGTGCAGTTCGGTGTGGCCTCGGGTGTAGACCAGATCATCGAATATGAGACGAGTCCCACTGGCATGATTAACATTCAAACTCGACAGGTCGAAGAATACACTTGGGTAAGAACGGTGGAGGCAATTCTGCCCAACGCTAATCAGACCGGCGCGATTTGGGAAGAAGCTGAAGCCGAAAAATACTTTCAGCGTACCGCCATACTGCGCTGGATGGTACCTATTGACAACTTTTCAACCCGTACCATTGGCTGGCGGGATTACAGCTCCGAGACCGATCCGCGGGATCAGGGTGACCGGTCTCTCGTCGGTAAAGAAAGCATCGACTTTGTCGGTCAAACCGAAGATGAACGCTCTTACCACGAACGCCAACAACAACCAGGCGATTTTGAAGCGCAGGTTTCGCAGCGCCCCATAGCGATACACGCCCGCGAGAATTTAGCGAGCTCCGACAGTGGCGTGGCTCGATTAAGACAACTGTTAAGAGGGCACGTTCGTAACGTCGCGAAGGGCAATGATCCGCCTCAACCTCCTCGGGGATATAAAGGATGGGTATCAACCTACACCCAGGACACTGTCTATCCAATAACGTTGGATGCGTTACAACGTCAAGAATTTGGTCGGGCAGTTGCGGATACAGTGCTCGAAACCGGAGATCTGAACCACGAAAACCGAACTCGGTCCGTAAAAAAACGCTGCAAAAAGTACGTGCCCCCCACCTCATGATAAAGTACTAGCCAGATGTACCTCTGTAGACCCACCCAAGGAGACAACAATGAAATTATTTAAACGATATGTTTGGTTCCTGGCCTGCCTAGTCGGCGTGGCCGCAATGCAAACGGCACAGGCTCAAGACTCACTGCTCCACACTATACTCAAAGAAGGCGTTCTTAAGGTTGGTACCACGGGGGATTGGGATCCCATGACGATGCGCAATCCTGCTGACAATTCGTATAAGGGTTTTGATATTGATGTCAGCACCGCATTGGCAGCAGATCTTGGCGTCAAAATTGAGTACGTTCCAACCGAGTGGAAAACACTGGTTGCTGGTGTCACATCGGGCAAATACCACATGACCGGATCAGCTTCCGTTAACCCTAAACGCGCAAAAGTTGCGGGTTACTCGATGTCTTATGTTGATGTTGGCCAGTTACCGCTGATACTTAAAAAGAACGCTGACCGGTTTAACGGTTGGGGCGACATCAATCAGGAAGGGGTCACCGTGGCCGCAATCCTCGGCACCACACAAGAGCAATATGTAAAGTCGTTCTTTCCCAAAGCTGAACACTCAATCGTCGAAGCACCCGCAACAGACTTCTCGGAAGTATTAGCAGGCCGGGCTGACGTACACATCACATCAAACATTGCAGCTTATAAACTTATTGCCAAGTATCCCCAGATGATGATCGTGCCAGTAGGTCAAGCAAAAGCCCGCACACCGCTTGCGATTCTTTTGCCACAGGCAGACCAAGTCTGGATCAACTATGTTAACCACTGGATAAGCCTTCAAAAAGCCCGTGGGCTTTTCGATAAACTGAGCGCTAAGTGGGGACTGTAGGACATCATCGCTTCGTTTGAAAATATATAAAAGAGCCCGCCATGCGGGCTTTTTTATTTCTGACTGACCACCGACAGAAAACTGAATATGTCTTTGATCTTTTATGCGCATCCCTTGAGCACTTACTGTGCGAAAGTGCGGATCATCCTCAAGTTGAAGACTATCGATTTCGTCGAACAGCTGCCACTTGGTGGCAGTTATCATTCGAATGCCTACCACAAGCTGATTGCCGCAGGCTCGGTACCCGCAATCCAGGATGGATCATTCGTACTCCACGATTCCGATGCTATCGCCGAGTATCTGGAGGACTGCTGCCCGGTACCCACCATGCGCGCGCCAGATTCTCAGCAACGGGCCTACCATCGGTCGGTTGCTCGGTATCACGATACCCGTCTTGAGCCCGCGCTAAGAGCTTTATTTGGATTTATCGGTGAGTCGGAAGCCGATCGAGCAGACGCTGCGCTGTCAGTGCTAACAGACTGCCTGTCACGGCTGGCCAACTTGGTGGATCCAGCACCCTATCTGTGGGCAGAGCAGTTGTGTCTTAGCGACTGCGCCTATCCGACAACACTGTTTATGATCCAGGACGTGTCCGCAGCACTGGGAAAAACAATCGAACTTCCAGCTAAACTTCAGGCATGGCAGTCTGCTTTGTATGAAGACCAAACGATTCAACAGGTGGTTGATGACAACCGGGCTGCGGTAGCAGGTTGGATTGACTCTAAACAAAAGAGCAAGATAACTTGAAACTTGAGACCGCAACCAGTCGAGAAGTAGCCGATTATCTCGAAGAGTGTTCGGGTATCGTACTGCCAACCGGCTCCCTGGAACAACACGGACCAATTGGCCTGATTGGCACAGACACACTTTGCGTTACCACTATTTCTGAACGGGCAGCCACAGAATCTACTATGCTGATTGCGCCGACACTTTGTTACACACCAGCTCAATTCAACATGAGCTTTGCCGGAACGGTTTCGGTGACAGCGCGAGCATTTGCTCAGCTGTTTGAGGACATTCTTAGATCACTGCATAGACAAGGGTTCAAGTTCATCTACGTGTTGAACGGCCATGGTGCCAATCTAGCCCCCATGCGCAGTGCAGTGCACGATCTTTATCTTGATCTCGATGACCGAGCACCAAAAGTCAAGCTGCGAAGCTGGTGGGATTATCCTGCCGTAAACACGCTGCGCAACGAACTTTACGGTGACTGGGAAGGCATGCATGGTACGCCCTCCGAAGTCGCGATCACCCAAGCCAGCGTACGCGTGGTTGATTCATCGAACCAACAGCCCCCGCCACCATTGAGTGAAGAGTTCATCCGAGATCACGCAGGCGATTTTCACGGCCCCGCGAGTGAACACGCACGCGATTTTCCCGACGGCCGGGTTGGTTCACATTCGGAACTCGCTGATATTGAACACGGTGAGGCTCTGATTGCCGCGGCAGCAAGCGACTTAATCAGCGAATTCACATCATGGCTGTCTGGTTCTAATCAAAAAATCACCTAGTTTTCATCGATTGCCAGATGGCGCTCCAGCCAACGCACTCCCGAAGACACTATCAGAATCAATACGAGGTATTCCAGAACCAAGAAAGTATAGATTTCCAATGGGCGGTACTCCGTAACGACCAGTTCATTTGCCCGACGGGTGAGTTCCTGCATCCCGATAACAGAAATAAGCGAGGACATTTTCAGCATGTAAATCAGCTGATTACCCAATGGGGGGAGTATGCGCCGGATAGCCTGCGGTAAAACAATGAAACGCATTCGTTGAAAATAGGTCAGCCCCAGTGCATTCGCGGCTTCAATCTGTCCACGGTCAATAGATTGGATACCTGCACGAAATATTTCGGCTTGAAAAGCAGAATCTGATATGGCGAGCGCCAAAACCCCTGCCGCAAAAGCACTTATGGAGATTCCGGCTACCTGCGGCAAGCCGTAGTAGACCCAAAGAATCATGACCAGGAGAGGTATGGCCCTAATCAGTTCCACATAAGTCCAATTGATACTTTTTGCGACTCGATTTTTCGAGATCCCGGGCAGCGCAATCAACAACCCAAGAACTATCGCCACTACGATCGCAGTCACCGACAGTAAAATGGTGAATTTAAGGCCGCCGAGCAGAAACTTGATGTTGATGATCCCTTGATCTGTCGCCGGTGAAATGACATACCAGCCCCAATTTCCAGAACAGCCGGTCAAACAAATAACCCCGATTGTCAAGGTTAGCCAGCGCGTTAGATTAGCGATAATCAATTTCCCGCGATTCATTTTTTTCCCCTGGGCAACAAGAACACTATCAACGTTCCAGGCAACCTCATCCGACCTGGTTATATGTGGACTGCTGCGAATCAGGCCTTCCCTTCCGATGGTCTGGCAACAGATTACCTCATCCGATTGCAAGTCGACTTCGTCGATCCGCACACAATTGCTATGATCGCACAGAACATTGTCTCGAGGGCCGAATCCTGGATACTTCGTTCAGTCACAGCAGATATCTATTACCAACGCCGGGCAACTATCCAGGATTGAGTAATTTTTGGATCCCCACCGTCGTTCAGATCAATCATCTCCATATCGTTGAATGACTGGGACAACTCCCCCGGGTGGAGTACGTATGCCGGATTGAATTTCGGGGATGACACCAGATGATGTGCGTTAAACGTTTTGAAGAACAGCAGGCCGCCAGGTTTGAGTGCGGTTTTCATGCCGGAAAAAAGTGCTCGGTTTAAGTATCGGAAACAAACCACAAGATCATAAGCTTCCGTATCCAGCGTCATCTCATCGAGATCTGCTGCCAGTGTTTTAATTGTTGTCTGTTCACGCTGTGCCAGCCGCCGGCCAATTGCAAGACCTGTGGCACTACAGTCAACCGCCAGAACGTCGTATCCTTGTTGCGCTAGAAATACCGAGCTGTGGCAGGACCCACTGGCCAGGTCGAGTGCTGATCCCGCTGAGTGCAGGTCTGCCAGGTGACAGCTTAGCAGGGGATCAGTCCTGAGCTGTGGATCTGGGTTAGCAGCCTGGTACTTTGCTTCCCAGCGCTCGACGTCCTCACGCATCGACGAATATCTGATCGCTGATAATCAGACCAAGCCAGCAAAGGGTTCCACTGTCACCATGTCACCGACTTGTGCACCGTCGCTGTCAATGTCCAGCACAATAAAACAATTGGCCTGACTCATCGAACTCAGGATGCCTGAACCCTGGTCTCCGGTACTGTGCACCGTAAGTTCACCGCTCTCATCCTGCACCAGATAACCGCGCTGATACTCAGTTCGACCGGGCCTTTTCTTTAGACGGTTAAGCGTCCTCGCTGGTAACCGCAAAGGCGCCCAATTCTCCTCACCCATTAGCTGCCGCAACGCCGGTAATACAAACTGGTAGAAAGTGACCATCACTGAAACCGGGTTGCCCGGCAGGCCGAAGAAATGGGCATGATCGATTTTCCCAAACGATAATGGTCGACCCGGTTTCATCGCTAGTTTCCAAAATTTCACCTCACCGATTTCATCGAGCACCTCTTTGACATAGTCCGCGTCACCCACCGAGGCTCCGGCTGATGTGATCACCACATCGGCAATTGCTGCAGCTCGGTGAAAGGTCTTTCGTATGCGATCACGGTCATCCGGAATTACGCCCAAGTCTATAAATTCGACGCCCAGGCGCGTGAGCATCCCATGCAGGGTGTAACGGTTTGAATCATAAACATCGCCCAATGTTAGAGTTTCACCAATTGACCGCAGCTCGTCACCATTGGAGAAGAAAGCTATCCTGGGTTTACGCAATACCGCCAGTTCCCCGATCCCCAACGATGCGACCATTCCCAAGTCCGAGGGCAGCAAATAGCGCCCATGGACCAGGGCGCGATGTCACCGGCAGCGAGATCTTCACCCGCCCGCCGCACGTGCTGGCCTGGTTTCTGTCCTGGTGCGAATCGGATACGATCGTCAATGCGCTCGGCTTGTTCCTGCATTACTACGGTGTCGCACCTATCCGGAATCACTGCGCCGGTCATAATGCGTACGCATTCACCGGGACCAACCGGTCCTGTGTATGCACTGCCTGCCCAGGCTGTACCGATAACCTTAAGATCTGTGGCTAAAAGATCAGATGCTGCCACAGCATACCCATCCATAGCAGAATTGGTGTGGTTGGGCACATCAACCGGCGAGATTACATCTTCAGCCAAGATCCGGCTCAGGGCACCTCGAACCGGTACCCACTCGATATCACTAATTGGCGTGATCGCTTCAGCGATTCGGGCCAGGGCAACATCAACTGGCAGCAACGCTGGATCGTATTCATCCTCACAACTGGGTTGCACGATTACTTCAGTCTGTTTGTTCACTGTCGCGTTTCCAGTTTCCTGAGCGGCCACCAGACTTTTCAAGCAACCGCACAGCGCCGATTATCATTTCACGATCCACTGCCTTGCACATGTCATAGATGGTCAACAAACCCACCTGGACTGCAGTCAAAGCCTCCATTTCAACACCCGTGCGTTCCCGGGTCTCAGCGACAGCTCGACAGACAATCGCGCTGTTCTTCGGGTCAGGCTCAAAGGACACTTCCACCCGGGTCAGTCTGAGCGGATGACACAACGGTACCAGTTCCGACGTCCGTTTAGCCGCCATAATTCCTGCGACCCGGGCGACTGCCAGCACATCACCCTTGGCATTGGTCCCGTCAACCACCTGTGCCAGGGTCGAAGCTTGCATCGAAATTTCTCCAGCAGCAACGGCACACCGCTCGGTAATTTCTTTGCTACCGACATCGACCATGTTCGCTTCACCGCGCTCATTGAGATGGGTCAGTTTTTGTCCTTGAGCCGCCATTTTTTCGCTCCCCTGCCTGAGACCGGATATTGTAGCCATTTTCACGCTGATAAGGCCGTTACCCCGGTCGCCATATCGAGGAGGCGTGCTAAAATGTGTTTGATTTATCAGATAATTTTACGAGGAAATACCCGTGGCCTTTGCATCGATCATGGAAGAACTGGGGTCGCCCGCACCTGATTTCCAACTGCCCAACACCAATCCCAACGCCGGGCCCAAGGTAGTTTCCCTCCAATCAGGGGCTGGGCATCGTTGCGATCTCAGCTAACGATATCAGTACCCACCCTGGCGACGGGCCACAAAAAATGGCCGATGAAGCGCTGGCACACAATTTCAGTTATCCATACCTGTATGACGAAACCCAGGACACGGCAAAAGCCTATCGTGCGGCTTGTACGCCCGATTTCTTTTTGTATGACAGCCAGCGGAAACTGGTCTATCGGGGTCAGTTTGATGCCAGCCGGCCCAATAACGATATACCCGTCGACGGCAGCGCACTACAAAGCGCAGTCGATGCGGTCCTGAGTGGCCAACCCGTGACAACTGAACAGGTTCCCAGTCTGGGTTGCAACATCAAATGGAAAAGCGGCCAGGAGCCTGACTATTTTCCGACCTAAGCCTGTATTTTGTACCGAGTTCTAACGACCTGCCGGGTCTAGCCGAGTCGATATAACGCCACCAGCGTCTTGGCATCACGAATTCGACCATCAACCGCCATCGCCTTCACCTGTTCCAGCGTACACCAATGGACCTCGATCTGCTCATCCGGTTGAGTATCAGCACCAACTTGAGAGAGCGTGCTTGCCTGATAAAGAAAAAGTTCTTCACTACAAAATCCCGGTGAAGGCACCATTGTTCCCAGCTCGCGCCACTGTACCGCGACCAGCCCAGTTTCCTCGCGCAATTCCCGTTGGGCGGTCTCAAGCGGGTCTTCACCTGCCTCGATCACACCCGCCGGCAATTCCCAGATCCAGTCTCCGACGACGTGGCGATACTGCCGCAGCAAACACACCCTGTCTGCATCATCCAGCGCCAGAACAACTGCACCGCCGGGATGTCTGACGATTTCCAGCTCGATTGTTGCACCATTCGGAAGCACTGCTGTTTCCAGTCCGAGCTCAATCAGTCGGCCCTGGTAAATTTCGACCCGGCCGTTGGCAGTCATCGTTTTATCTTTCCTTAGACGAGGCTTGATTGCGCACTTCGTCCACAGCTGATTGAAGTTTGTCATCGTCGGCGAGATAGTAGCGACGAATCACGCTCAGGTTGTCTTCGAACTCGTAGACCATTGGAATCCCGGTTGGGATGTTGAATTCCAATATGTCGTCTTCACTCATCTGATCGAGAAATTTAACCATCGCGCGCAGACTGTTGCCATGCGCAACGATCAGCAGTCGGCTGTCGCTCCTTAATAACGGAACCAGTGTCTCTTCCCACCATTCGGTGACCCGCAACAGCGTATCTGCCAGAGATTCCGTATCGGGGAGACCTTTGATACCGGCATAGCGTGGATCAGCGTCCGGGCGGCTGGTATCATCTGCCGCCAGTGCCGGCGGACGTACCGCATAGCCCCGTCTCCAGGCAAGTACCTGTTCGTCACCATGTTGCTCGGCGGTTTCTTTCTTGTTGAGTCCCTGCAGTGCGCCGTAGTGGCGTTCGTTGAGTCGCCAATCTGTCCGGATAGGCAGATACATCTGATCTAACCTTTCCCTGTCTCTTATA
>LUSG01000248.1 GCA_001629395.1 Gammaproteobacteria bacterium REDSEA-S15_B12
GTCCTCTTCACAAGCGTATCGGACAGGTAGACTGAGCACCGCTTTTCACTCGATGTAGCTATGGGTAACGACAATAGCCCGACTAGGGGTTTTATGACCCGCGCTGTACATTCCGGCGAATCGCCGGATGCCGTTACCGGTGCATCTGCGCCGAATATCGTGATGTCGAGTACGTTTGTTATCGACGAACCGGTCAGCTTCTCGGCTCAAGACAAACCTGATGATGCACCCTATGTTTATAGTCGCTGGGACAACCCAACAGTCACGGTTCTTCAGGACAAACTTGCGGCACTGGAAGAAGCTGAGGCCTGTCGATGTTTTGCCTCAGGTATGGCAGCGACTTCAGCGTTGCTGTTGAGTACGCTCAGCCAAGGTGACCGACTGGTAATGAGCGACAGTAATTATCCGGGAACGGCAGAGTTGGCCCGAAAGACATTAACCCGGCTTGGTGTGGACGTTGTTTTGGCTGACCTGTCCGATCTGGAAGCAGCAGCTCAGGCAATAACGGCAGGTGTCAGGCTGGTCTGGGCAGAAACGCCAGCCAATCCAACGCTGCGCCTTACGGATATTCGAGGTGTTGCCGAACTTGCGCATTCAGTAGGTGCAGAGTTTGCGGTCGACTCGACTTTTGCTTCTCCGGTAGCGACTCGCCCGTTGCTGCTTGGGGCAGACTATGTCGTTCACTCCCTCACGAAATACTGCTGCGGACATGGTGATGCGATGGGAGGAGCAGTTCTTGGTCGACGAGATAAGTTGAAGAATGTCGAGTCGGATGGGCAGATCTATATGGGTGGTGTAATCAGTCCATTTAATGCGTGGTTGATCAATAGAGGGCTGGCGACGCTGCCCATGAGAATGCAAGTACATCAGACGAACGCCACGCGTGTCGCGGAATTTCTGGAGGGGCATAAGAAGGTAAAAAAGGTACTGTATCCCGGGCTTTCCAGCCACCCGCAATTCGATCTCGCCGTACGCCAGATGGATAACTATTCGGGAATGTTGTCAGTGCAAGTTGATAACGGCCCTGGCCTGGTCGAGCGCATGATGTCTGACCTGAAGATATTTCACTATGCAGTGTCACTGGGTCATCACCGCAGTCTGATCTATTGGCTGGGCACGGACGATCTGATGCAATCAAGTTATGCGCTTGAAGGACCGGCACTGATCGCTTACCGGGCGTTTGCCGGCGACGGCGTATTCAGAATTTCCGTGGGTTTGGAAGATCCTGAAGATTTATGTGACGACCTCGCTCAGATTCTGGGATGAACTGACGAATTCAGTGATTCTGGCTCAGGGCCAATAAAGCGCTGCGCTTGTCGGTCAGCATGGTAGGAAGAGCGTACCATGGGTCCTGAGGCAACGTGACCAAAGCCCATCCGTTTACCAAGTGTGGCTAAATCTAGAAATTCTTCCGGAGTGACATAACGTTCTACCGGTAGATGATCAAGGCTGGGCTGTAGATACTGGCCCAGTGTCAGTAGTTGCACACCGTGATTTCTCATATCTTGCATCACAGTCTCTACCTCAGTCATCGTCTCTCCAACGCCGAGCATAAGCCCTGACTTAGTCGGCACATTAACGCAGCTTTCTCCAAAATCTCTCAGTAGACCCAATGAGTGGTGATAGTCAGCACCGGGTCTCACCCGTTTGTATAGTCGCGGTACCGTTTCCAGGTTGTGATTAAAAATATCAGGCGGCGAAGCAACGAGTTGCTCTATGGCTTTAATTGCGCGGCCCCGGAAATCCGGCGTCAGTATCTCCACTGTTGTCGAGGGGCTCACCGCCCGGATTTCGTCAATACACCGTTTGAAGTGGCTGGCACCGCCATCACGCAGGTCATCTCGGTCTACGGAAGTGATAACTACGTGGTCAAGTCCCATCAGCTTAACAGTTCGTGCAAGGTTGGAGGGTTCTTCCGCATCAAGAGTTCCCGGGCGCCCATGAGCAACATCACAAAATGGACAACGCCGGGTACAGATGTCTCCCATAACCATAAATGTGGCAGTGCCGTTGCTAAAACATTCTCCAAGATTCGGGCAGCTGGCTTCTTCGCACACGGTATAGAGGTTGTTTTCTCGTAGTATTGCTTTAAGGCGTACAACTTCAGGAGTGCCGGGGAAACGCGCTCTGATCCAAGGTGGTTTAGGCAGCAGGTCGGATCGCTTGCTGGCTGCAAATTGTACCGGTAAGCGAGATACTTTCTCCGCGCCGCGTTGTTTTTGGGTCTGGCTAATTTTCATGCGGCTTCTTGATTGTAGTGTTCGATCGGGGGGCAACTACAGACAAGATTTTTGTCACCATGGACATTATCCACTCTGCCCACAGGAGGCCAGTATTTATCCTGTAGGGTATGCGACGATGGGAAAAAAGCTTGCCTCCGAGAATAAGGTCTATTCCAGTCATCGTCTGTCAGTAAATGTTGAGCATGTGGGGCGTTTGTTAGAAGATTATTATTGCGATCAGATTTACCGTCTTCGATGTCGGATATCTCTCGTCGAATTGAGATCAGAGCGTCACAGAATCGATCGAGTTCAGTCAAAGATTCGCTTTCAGTAGGTTCAATCATAAAGGCATCCGCAACGGGCCAGGACATAGTGGGTGCGTGAAATCCATAGTCAACCAATCGTTTGGCCACGTCTTCGACAGTGATCCCGGTCTGAGCCTTTATCTCAGACAAGTCGACGATGCACTCATGGGCGACTAGTCCACCAGGGCCCGTATAAACAACGGGGTAATACTCGTTCAGGCGTTTAGCAATGTAGTTGGCATTCAATATAGCCAACTCGGTCGATCTACGGACACCTGATGCGCCGAGCATGGCAATGTACGCCCAGGAAATCGGGAGAATGGAAGCCGAACCCCACGGTGCCGCTGATACCGTACCGATCGTTGATTTACCACCTGCTGCAGGATTAACTCCCTCAACGATGGGGTGATCGGGTAGAAATGGGGCGAGATGATTGAGTACGCCAATCGGTCCCATCCCCGGCCCGCCACCACCATGCGGTATTGCAAATGTCTTGTGCAGGTTAATGTGGGCAACATCTGCTCCAATCTCACCGGGTCTACAGATGCCGACTAGGGCATTTAAATTAGCACCGTCCATATAGACCTGGCCGCCTGACCGGTGGACGATCTGGCAGATCTCCTGAATCGATTCTTCAAAGACGCCGTGAGTAGACGGATAGGTGATCATCAAAGCGGCGAGACTATCCTTATGTAACGCAGCTTGATCAGAGAGATCTTTAAGGTCTACATTGCCATTATCGTCACATTGAATGATGACAACCTTCATGCCCGCCAAGATAGCGCTGGCAGGGTTGGTTCCGTGAGCAGACGAGGGAATCAGGCATATATTTCGATGCCCCTCGCCTTGGCTCTGGTGGTAAGCCCGGATACAAAGGAGTCCGGCGTATTCCCCCTGTGAACCAGCATTGGGTTGCAGTGAAATTGCGTGAAAGCCAGTGATCTCACACAGCATATCCTCGAGTTCCTCAAACAATTGCTGATAGCCCTGAGCTTGGTCGAGCGGTGCAAACGGATGCAGATTTGAAAAGTCACGATACGACAGCGGCAGCATTTGGGATGTAGCGTTGAGTTTCATGGTGCATGATCCCAATGGAATCATAGATCGACCAAGGCTGATGTCCTTGCTCGCAGTCCGACGCATATAGCGCATCATCTCGGTTTCAGAGTGATAGCGATGAAATATCTCGTGCTCCATGAAACCGCTTCTACGCATAAGTTCCTGGGGCACGGCATCGGTGACAACGTCATCGAAGCGTTCAATGCTCAGTGTTTGGTCAGCGCCAGTATGGAACACCCGCCAAAGGCTCAAAAGATTTTTCCGTTTGGTTGTTTCGTCGAATGTGATGCCGAGATGATCCGCATCGATGTAACGTAGATTGATTTGTGATTCACGGGCCTTAGCGGCTATACGGCCAGCAAGGCCAGGAACGCGTACGTTGATTGTGTCGAAGTACGTCTCATCTACAAGTGGGTAGCCCAGTTCGGTCAATCCGGCCGCTAGGATCCGCGTCATACGATGGACCCTTCGAGCGATATCCTTGAGTCCTTCTGGGCCATGGTACATCGCATATAAGGTAGCAATATTTGCAAGCAACACCTGAGCCGTGCAGATATTACTGGTCGCCTTTTCGCGCCTGATGTGTTGTTCTCGAGTCTGTAATGCCATACGCAGGGCTGCGTGGCCTTGAGCATCAACTGAGACCCCAATGATCCGCCCTGGTGTGGATCGTTTGTATTCTTCACGGGTAGCAAAAAATGCGGCATGTGGGCCGCCGTATCCCATCGGAACGCCAAACCGTTGTGAGTTTCCGACAACAATGTCTGCGTCCATTTCTCCGGGCGGTTTTATTAGCGTCAGCGCAAGTAAATCACTTGCGACGACCGCCAGCGCGCCTTTATCGTGGGCTTGAGATATGGCTTCACTGGGATTGTTTAGACGTCCGGTTGATGCGGGATATTGAATCAGCAC
>LUSG01000249.1 GCA_001629395.1 Gammaproteobacteria bacterium REDSEA-S15_B12
ATGTTGCCCACTCCTATCATGCCAACGGTCTCAGTTGTTTTCATAGTTCGAGATATCCTGTTGCAGGCACTCTATCTGCATGCCGTTTCGTGCCTAGACTTTATTTTTCCTGAGTGCCCATTTCGCATAGACTTCTTCAGGACCAACAAATACCTATTCTTTATAGACGCTTCGGTAGAACGACAACAATAGCTTATCTTGGAGGAAATATCATGGCCGATCCTGAATCGTACGAGATTTCTGCATTGTGCTACGCGGTACGCACAAATCGAAAACACCATGAGAATTTTATTGGTAGTGCGTGGAGTGATCCGATGCATGATCAGGATGAACCGATAGCATATTACGTTTGGACCCTGAAAAATGCTAATAGAACGGTTGTTGTTGATACTGGATTTGATAAAACCGAGTGGAGTCGACGTACGGAAAATTCTGGAGGACTTTGGCAGTGTGAATACGACCAATCCCCTGCAGAAGGGTTGACTGGCATTGGGGTCGATACGAGGCAAGTTCAGGATGTTATCGTGACGCATTTGCACTATGACCACGCGGGTTCTTTGAATGATTTTCCGAAGGCACGTTTCCACCTCCAAGAGTTAGAGATGCAATATGCGACAGGCCCACACATGGGGCATGGATATTTTTCAGGAGCTTATACAGTCGATCACGTGATCGATATGGTACGAAATGTGTATAAAGGACGAGTTGTTTTTCACACAGGAGACAGTGAGATTGCACCAGGCATCACTGTCCACCATGTTGGTGGCCATACGATGGGAATGCAGTTTGTGAGGGTTATGACTGTACGAGGGTGGGTCGTATTAGCCAGTGATGCCAGTCACTTTTATGCCAATTTTGAAGATAACGCTCCGTTCCCGATTGTGTACAACGTTGCAGATATGTTGAAAGGGTTTGATAAGATGCGATCGCTCGCCAGCACAAGAAATCACATCATCCCGGGTCATGATCCGCAAGTAATGACCAGATATCCTGGTGCTACGGCTCCGGGAGTAGGTGCGATGGTTCGTTTGGATCAGAGTCCAGACTAATGTTGGAAGTGAATTGCATTAGATGCGAAGAGGAGTGCGTGTCATGAACAATGATGTCTATCAGTCGATTTTTTCACTATCTCGGGGATATGAAGATGGATCCATCACCCCTTCAAGTGTATTGGATCGGTGTCTAAATAGGATCTCATCACTTGAACCTCGACTTGGCGCTTTCGAGGTAGTCTATGAGGTGGAGGCGCGCCAGGCAGCTAACGCTGCCACACAGGCC
Source organism: Gammaproteobacteria bacterium REDSEA-S15_B12 (assembly GCA_001629395.1). GTDB lineage: Bacteria > Pseudomonadota > Gammaproteobacteria > Arenicellales > UBA868 > REDSEA-S09-B13. The sequence goes on from LUSG01000249.1 coordinate 1,279, forward strand.
TATGAAAGTGGTCATCGTATTGGTCCTTTCCATGGCGTCCCGTTCGCATTGAAGGATATAGTTGATCTAGAAGGTAGGGTCACGACAGGCGGTTCTAAGGTACTTAAGGATCGTGTATCACCTACCACAGCCACAATTGCGAAACGTTTGATCGCGGCCGGAGGCGTTCTTGTCGGCAAGACAAAGACTGTCGAGGTTGCGATGGGTGGGTGGGGTACCAATCAACATATGGGTACACCATGGAATCCATGGGATCTCGACACCCATCGCACTCCTGGTGGTTCCTCAAGCGGGTCCGCTGTTGCAGTCGCTTCTGGAATGGTGAGCTGTGCAGTGGGTACGGATACTGGTGGTTCAGTTCGGGGTCCAGCAGCTTGGTGTGGAATTACAGGTCTTAAGACAACTGAAGGACAGATTCCGACGGATGGAATCATGCCATTGTCGCATACGCTAGATACGGCGGGCCCGATGGCCCGTAGTGTGTCAGATACTGCGTTGATGTATGAGGTAATGCTCGGACACCATCCTGTGGATGTTGACCGAGATCGATCAGAAGGTCGCGGCTTCTATAGTTTAATGTCACAGGGGATCACCGGGCTCCGTTTGGGTGTGTTGAATAGTCAGGAGCGGGAGTTTGTAGCAAGTGATATTTTGGAGCTATACGATGAAGCCTGCGGAGTGTTTGAGCAACTTGGCGCAGAACTGGTGACTTTCAATGGGCCGAAAAGTTTCGATGATATGAAGGAAGCCACTGGGGTTATCATTTATTCTGAAGGATATTTCCATCATGGTGATATGTATGAGCAGAAAGATGCCCCTGTCGATTCTGACGTGCGGCCTCGAATTCTGACTGGTCGTGGTTTTTCAGCCAGAGACTATGTTTCTGCTCTTCAACAGAGACGGCGGGACCAGCAGGAATTCTTGGAAAGTATGGTTGGCCTATCGGGACTGCTGACACCTACAATGACAACACCACCGCTCCCGTTACCCGAAGTTGATCAAGGTGCAACTCCAGGTTATTTCACCCGTGGGGGTAATTACCTTGGGTTGTGTGGATTGTCAGTACCCATGGGTCTTACTGCGGAAGGATTGCCCGGGGGATTACAGATCTTGGGTCGTGGGAACGACGAGGGTATAACCCTACGCATCGGGGCCGCTTTCGAAGAACAGACAGGACCATTTCCACACCCATCTATCGACGGATAGATCCTAAGGGCGGTTCGCCGGATGAAGTCCCTACACTGAGGCGAGCTTCGTAATTCGTTCCTGAGGAACACCGACAGACAGCGCACATTCTGCAAAAAGTCGCCAGCTTTCCTCATCTACTGGTATACCTGACTGGCGTCTTAGAGTATTGCTCATCCGTTCCGGATCTCCGGGTACCAGTACGGGTTCTTCCTTTGCTAACGGGGGAGATGATTGGACGTGTGTGAGTGTAGCCCCAGTTTCTGATTGGATAAATTCTTCATCAACGAGACGTTTAGGATCAATAATCACCGAAAACATATTATTGAGGATAGTGTCATTCGCATGGTCGTTTTCTGGCCGACAAGTGCCACCTCCGCTAAAAACACCGGCAAGCAGTTCATTAATCAGTGCAAGTCCATAACCCTTGTAAGTGCCGACAGTTTGTATCGCACCAGGAGGTGAATCGAACATAGTCTGAGGATCATTGGTTGGTTGCCCTTGTCCGTCGAGTAAGACACCATCGGGTAGTAACTCGCCTTTGTTTCTGGCTACGCGTACTTTGCCCTGGGCGATTACGCTGGTTGCCATGTCAAGCACGATTGACGGTGTAGTATCAGTCGCGGGAAGTGTGCAGCAATAGGGGTTTGTCGCAAAACGAGCATCTGAACCCCGATACGGCGCCACCAACCCGGGGTGACCGACAACATTCACATGATGCATCGACAGTAAGCCAGCAGTTGCACAACGTTCTCCCCATGCACCGATGCGGCCAAGGTGGAATGATCTCTGTATAGTCATCACGCATACACCATATTTTTGAGTGCGTTCGATGGCGATATCCATTGATTCCGTGCCGATTACCTGTCCATAGCCTGCGCCGCCATCGATGGTGACTAACATTCCATGGTCGACAATTACTTTTGCATGCTGGTTAGGGGTAAGTTCCCCCGTGTGGACAGCAGCGACATAGCGGGGCAGCATTCCGATGCCATGGCTGTCATGACCGGCGAGATTAGCGTCTACCAGGTTGTCTGATACCAGTTGGGGTTCGTCTCCAATGCTGCCGGCAGCACTTAATATTTCTCTAGCGAGAGTGCGGAGATTTTCGTGCTTAATGATCATGAATCCAGGGTCCTGTATATTTTGAGCGGAGTATCTAATAGTTGCTACTTAGACACGAATCCACCGTCTACGGGTAACGCGACGCCGGTAATATAAGAGGCTTCATCAGATAACAGAAAAAGTGCAGCGTTGGCAATCTCTTCAGGTTGTGCTTCTCGGCCTAGTGGGGTCAGTTTTCTCATCATGGCAAGGTTGGTGTCCCGATCAGTCTCCTGGTCAGGGCGAGCCATAAAAACGTTCAGCATTGGCGTGTCTACGACACCAGGACAAACACTATTGACTCGGATATTATCGTTGGCGAGGCGCCCAGCAAGTGAAGCCATCATACCGTTTACACCCCATTTCGCGGCGGAATAGACCGGGCTAAAGGGGGACCCAATAAGACCGGCGATGGATGCGGTAAATAGGATACTGCCGCCACCCCTTTTTCGGAGCTGTGGTATCGCCCGGCCGCTTGTCATGAACACAGAACGTACATTCAGGTCCATGGCAATCTCGTAATCGTCTGGATCGATATCCTCAACGGCGGATGGGCCGGGATGGCCTACATGATTCCACAATAAATCTAGTCCGCCAAAAGCTTCAACTGTGTCATCGACAATTCTGTGACAATCTTCGTCCTTAGTCAGGTCGGCACGGATTGCCACTGCGTTGCCACCGGCATCGGCTACTTCTTTAACCACGGCATCCAAAGCTGCTTGGTCAATATCGACTGCCGCTACACGAGCACCTTCTTGTGCAAAACGAATGACGCCAGCGCGTCCCATTCCAGACGCTGCAGCAGTCACCAATGCAATCTTGTTTTCTAGTCGCATAATGGGTTCTCCTTTGATGGCTGTTTGTAGACGTGTTTATCAGAAACTCTACTACCTTGAGCGTACACCAATAATCATTGTTTCGAAAATATAGTTGGGTAGGCGAGACTCATGGGTTACTGGTTAGGATTATCGTAAATAACATCCTTAAACAAATTACTCAACGTGCATACGCTGTCGAATCTCTCTCGGCTGCTCTTTCCCCGGCACGGTAAGCAGTTATGACTTCGATCAATTCATTCAGGTAGTTCTCGATGTTCATAGCATTGGCTCTATCAAGAAATAAATGTATAGCAGGAGGCTTATGGAGTTGACTGGTAACCCAACCTTTGTCCGACATCATGTTATCTATCCCGAGAACATCTAAATCGTCTGACCCGATCGCAACCAAATAGCTGTCGGGATTGCCGATCACAAACAACCCTTTAATTGTTTCTATTCCGGCTATCAGTTGATCACGAGCTTGCAGTATTTCGGAAACAATCTCTTGGTAACCAGCTGTACCGAGGTGATTGATGACGGCCCAGGCGGAAGACAGGCCGCCTGCCGAACGCGAACCTGAAATACCCATGGTCGTGTAAAGCCCGGCGGGCCAATTTGTAAAGCTATAACGTTGATACTCTTGCAGTTCAGAATTGGCAACAAGAAGGGCGGATACGCCTTTGTTGGCATACCCGAGCTTGTGTATATCTACTGAAATCGAAGTGACTCCCGCTACGCTGAAATCAAATTCGGGAACGGTTCGACCTAGTTGGCGGGCGAACGGTAGTATAAATCCACCGTGGCAGGCATCGACGTGACACCAAAGTTGATGTCGTTGGGCGATGTCAGCAATCTTGCAAATTGGATCAGTAATGCCGTACGGATATGATGGCGCTGATCCAATTATCATAATGGTATTTGGCGTGACTGCATTTTCCAGTTGTGTCGTGTCCGCGCGGTATTCAGGGCTTTGTGAAAGACGAACTGGCTTCAAGTCCATCAGGTGAGCTGCTTTATCAAATCCTGGGTGGGCGGCTTCGGGGATCAAGATTTCAGGCTTGTTTGAAGTGGGTCTCTTGACTTTTGCCCAATTTCTGGCTGCCATGACAGCCAGCAGCAGACTTTCCGTGCCGCCAGTGGTTAGGGAACCTCCTCCATTAGACGATGCGCCCAAGAGATCCAAGCATGATGATATGACTTTCTTTTCAATAGCGACCAAACTGGGAAACATCTTGCCGGCGTAGAGTGCGTTGTAATTTTGGTAGAGCCGGCTTGCGTTATTGGACAGCTCAAGGACGTTTTCTCCACCAAAATAACTGCCTCCGATAAACATTTTTGGTCCATACCAACCAGCGTCGCTATTTCGCAATTCCTGGAGTTGGGCCAACACCAGATGTTGCGGCGTACCGGAAAGTGGAAATTGATTAGTCGACATTAATTCGTAAGCTATCCGGCTGGGTCGTACCTTTCATTATTGGAGTTAGCATCAAGGTCGATTGGTAAAGTCAGAACCAGGAAGCTCCATGATTTACCATGACTATCAAGATTCAGTGATTCGTTGACGCCTCCCCCTAGCGCATCATCGATTACCAGGTTGATGCCATGGAGTTTTGGAAGCACGAACCGTTGAATGGTTCCCTGTAACAGGTGTCCGAAGTGATGTTTAAGTCGAGATTCGGTTACTTGGGCCTCTAGAAGTCCGAAGTCTTTCGGGTCATAGGCGAAAACCGATACGTTCGATCGATTGCCTTTGTCTCCCGCTCTCGCATGAGCCAGCGTTCTAAGTTCAACAATTTGAGTCATACGATCAGTATTTCAGTTTCTGGCGCTACCTGGTTTCGATCAACAAAGGTTGAATAAGTCAAAACACTGGGTTCAATCCGCCCTCTGTATCCACCTCCGCCCGCCGGACCACAACACAACAATGATTCCACTTCCCAAAGCAGCGTATCCGCGATCGCATGGTCATCGCATCGGAATGCAGCACGAAGGCGGACATCTCGGGAGTCCATATTGGTTTCAAGCTCGAGTCCATGGATCGCGTTTAAGCCAATCAAGTCAGTGCGACAGGGTTCATCGATTCCGTGGACCTGCTTGATTCGATCTTTGACAATATCTGCGGCCAAACTGGCCCGTTCGGCTGCACCCGGGCCGGCATAAGAGACTTCTGCTTCGGCAAGGTAGCCGCCGTCGAATGCGACCGTGACCTTGAGTTCGCTGGGCCGGGGCGTGCCTTTAGCACCATCAACTCGCACTCTGTCATTGCCCTCATCAGAAATTTCAACACCAGAAAAGTCGGCAACCACATCTGGAGTTAGATAAGCCGATGGATTGTGCACTTCGTAGAGCATTTGTTCTTTGACGGTCTGGGTACTCACTTTCCCGCCGGTACCTGCCAACTTAGTGATTACAGTGCTGCCATCACAATTGACTTCGGCCAGTGGGAAACCGACATAGGCTAGATTGGGAACAGATTTATATCCGGGGTCCACAAAATACCCACCCGTGACCTGTGCTGCACATTCCATTAGGTGTCCAACCAGGGTCCCAGCACCAAGCCGTGACCAGTCTTGTGCTGGCCAGTCGAAATTGTGCTGAATCGGCGCTAGGAATAAAGAAGGGTCTGCAACTCGACCGGTAATCACTACGTGTGCATCTTCTTCCAACGCCATTATGATCGCATCACTACCAAGATAAGCATTTGCGCCAATGACTGAACGGCCGGTCTCACCGACTGTACAAGCTGGTTCGCTGAGCTTGCTGTAATCATGAATTAAGGCGCTGACATCGTCACCAGTCACCGCGGCGATGCGAAGCCCGTTTAAACCAAGCTCTTGTCCTATTTGATGTGCAATTTTTGCCGCTGCGGCCGGGTTGGCTACCCCCATGTTGGTAATTAGTCGGGTGCCGTTTATATGGCATAAGGCGAGTAGGGCACGAAGTCGTTTTTCAAGTAGGGCGTTATAGCCACGACTACTGTCCTTTGCTCGATCGCGGTGTCCAAAAGCCAACGTTCTCTCACCAACGCACTCAAATACGATAGCGTCTAACTGTCCACGCTTGACTAGGTCAATCGCTGGGTCTAGCCGGTCTGATGAGAAGCCAGCTCCAGTACCAATTCGGTATGTTCGTCTGTTCGGCATTAGAAACCGTAATCTGTCTATACGCCTGTTTAGGTTACCCCAATTCTAGTCAGACTGTCGGAGCGCAGAAAGTGGACGAGGACTAGGCCAATAACCGAAATTACTGACAGGCAAATAAATACGGGCTGGTATGTGCCGAGCGTGTCGAAAACCCGACCCGCTATGAATGGGCTAATGGCGCCACCTATAGTCCCATGAAGGAGAATAATTGCAAATATCACACCATGGGCCTTAGTCCCGAAAAGTTCGGCAACGGTGGGCGATATCAGAGTAAAAAATGCACCGTGAGCGAATCCATACACTGGGGCGAACAGAAACAAGACCCACGGTTCACGGATAAACAACAGCCAGATCAGGCTTAGACTCAGAATGACGTAGGCAATCGTGAGTGAGTGTTTCCCACCCAAGCGGTCGCCGGTACCGCCCATAATTATTCGACCTAAAATGCTTGCTGCCCCGATTGTGGAAAGTACTTGTGCAGCGCGGATAGCATCAAAACCGAGATCACGTGCGTGGGGTGCTACGTGAATCATCACGACCATTAAGCAGAAAAATACTAGGAACTGGCTAATGCATAGAATCCAAAAATTTGCGGTACGAACAGCTTGTCGCAGCGAATATCCAAATTCAGATGCAGACAATGTACCTAGTTCTGGTTGTTTATCTGTTGTCGGTGGATTGCGAGTCAGAAATTGGGCAACAGCTGTCAAGACTAACGTAGAGATTGCTCCAAATACCAGGCAAGCGATTCGCCAGTCCCAAATCGTTAGGAACGTCGTCAGTAATATAGGAATAACAAATTGTCCCGCTCCGGCACCGGATTTTACGATGCCCGACATCAAGCTCCGTTTATCGGAAAACCAACGCGCAACGGTTGATAACGTCACAATGTCATGAGTACTAAATCCAATGGCAGCTAACACCCCATAAAAAAAATAGAGCTGCCAGGGTGCTTGTATTAAAGACATCAATGCATAACCCGCGCCATGGATAATTGCACCAGCGATCATGATCTTTTGGGGGCCAAAATGGTCATTCAATTTTCCCATGACCACACCGATTGATCCTGTCGCAATGAGAAAAACAGAGAATGCGCCAGATATGGTCGCACGTGACCAGCCAAAGGTTTGTTCAAACTCGAGAAAAAATATGCCGAAAGTGAATAGCACACCAACGTAAACGGCCTGGACCAGAAAGCTTGTCCCGACAATTAGAATTTGTTGGTTTCTAAGATCTTTCACAAATGTGGATTCTCGACCGAGATCGAGGCAAGAAATGGTGAATTGTTAGATGTCGTGTTGAATCATGTGTAACAAGCCAGGTTACACATGATTCGAAGTTGGTTCTAAATTATTGAGTGTGCCTTATATAAGGCTAAGACCTACAAGTGCATCACGGATTAGGGTTTGTTGGTCTTCATCGGGCATAGTCATTGGCTGTCTAGGTAGTCCGGCAGGTATACCCTGAAGGGTTTGTGAATACTTGGTTGTCGCGGGTAGATTGTCGCCCCAGATTGCGTTCCAAAGGACGAGTAATTTTTCGTGCAGGTTTAGTGCGGTCTCGTGGTCTCCGGCTTGAACTGCATTCCAGAGTTGAACGCTCGGGCGGGGCGCGGCAGAAAGTATTGCGGCAATTGAACCTCGGGCACCCAGGCAATAACTTGCGTAAAGGAGTCCGTCTACCGCGCTGAATATGAGGTCTTCCTGCTTAGCAGAAATCATAAGGTCAGCAAATAGCTTCATATCACCCGCACTTTGCTTGACTCCAATTACGCCAGGAACTTCCCGCATAACTCGGCACAGTAATTCAGGTGAAAGGTAGTTCCAGGGAACGACGTTATAAATAATAACGGGCATATCGGTTTCAGTCGTCAGCGTTCGAAAATGCTCGACGGTGGCGTCGTCAGTCGGCTTGAAGACGTAGTGGACTGGTGTGACTTGCAGGGCGACAACACCGGAGCCTTGAATCATATTTCCACGTTTAACAGATTCCCGAGTGGAGTCGCTAATAATGCCAGCGATGACGTCAATCCGACCAGCAGCCGCTTCAAGTGCAGTATCAATCAGCTGTTTAAATTCATCCGCTTCAAGGGCTTGGCCTTCTCCAGTACTACCCCCGACGGCGATGCCGCTGACACCGGAGTCTACTAGCCAGTCCACCTGTGTTTTTATTGATTCGTACTTGATTTCTCCTTTTTCGTCAAAGGGCGTTGTTATCGGTGGTATCACCCCCGAGAGATTAATTGTTGTCATTAGTTGGGTCCTTAATTTCTATAAACTGAGTTTCAGTGATACTACCAGCGCAAGCGAAAGTCGTTCTTGCCAGTCTGATCTGTTCCGCGCATCAGGAAGAGTGTACGGTCTTGATGTGCTTTAAAACCCATGTTTTCAGCTTGCGATACCGCGAGTTCTCTATCGAATACTGAGGTTAAAGGCATGTAACGTAATGTCATCCCGCGCCGTGGATACGCAGATGTATTCGCATCAGAACCATGAACCATTCGAACATCATGGAGCGACATTTGCCCTGCTTCGAGGATCAGGTCTACAGACAGGGATTCGTCAAATTCGGAACTCAGGACTTCTTGATTGAGCGTTAAATTGGGATCAAGGTTTGTTTCGTGTGCCAACAGTTCATTCTTCTTATGTGAACCAGGTATAAGTTTAAGGCACCCATTGGTAGTATTCGCATCATCAATTGCAATCCAGACCGTACAGGTTGCTACGGGCCGTATAGGCCAATATTCACCGTCTTGATGCCAAGGTGTTGCTCGACCGTTATGCGCTGGTTTGGCAAAGAAACTCGAATTCCAGAGTGCAAAATCATTCCCTAAAACTTGTTCGACCATATCCAGAATCTCTGGAATTCGGGCGTAATTCAAAAAGGCCAGATCATAAGCCAGTACACTTGGGCAATAGTCCTGAAATTCAGGCCAACGGGAGGTTAAACGTTCGTGATGACCTTTAATGGTATCCAGTGTCTCATTGTCGAGACGAAATTCAGGAACCACGTAACCCTTACTGTGGTAATCATCTAGTTGACTTCTACTGAGCATCTATCAGTGTTCCCAACGGTAGTATCGAGCAGCGGAGACCTTAGTCGTACTGTTTGGGGAGTTGAGCTTCAAGTTCACAAAATAGCACCGACGGTCCAAGGGACGAATTCCTCCTCGCCCATACCCATGATCTCGGATTTTGACTGCTCACCAGACGCACAGGCGACGATCTTTTCGAAAATCTCTTGTCCTTTCTCTTCAACAGTCGACGTGCCATCCACAATATCACCACAGTTGATGTCCATATCGTTTTCCATGCGGAGATACATCGGTGTATTGGTCGCCAGTTTTAGGCTAGGGACCGGTTTGCCACCAAACACTGAGCCCCTACCGGTTGTAAAGCAGGTGATGTTCGCACCTCCTGCGACCATGCCGGTGATCGACGCAGGGTCATAACCTGGTGTATCCATAAAAACAAAACCCTTTTGGGTGATAGGTTGGGCGTACTCATAGACGTCGACCAGGTTAGTGGTCCCTCCTTTGGCGACAGCACCCAGAGATTTTTCAAGTATGGTGGTCAGTCCACCTGCTTTGTTGCCAGGTGCCGGATTGTTGTTCATTTCGGCATGATTTGCTTTGGTGTAGTTTTCCCACCACTGTATTCGATCCACCAGTTTTTGACCTACATCAGGGCTCACGGCTCGTCTTGTGAGGAGGTGTTCTGCACCATAGACCTCTGGTGTTTCACCTAGGCAGGCAGTACCGCCATTGAGAACCAGTAGGTCCGCCGCAGCACCAAGCGCGGGATTGGCAGAGATTCCAGAATAACCATCAGAACCGCCGCATTCTAGCGCTAGAATCAAATCGCTGGTGGGCCTTGTGGTTCGTTCAGCACGGTTTGCATCACTGAGTAATTCGCGTATTAGACCTTCGCCTCTTTCCGCTGCCGCAGCACTACCCCCGGAATCTTGAATTGTATAAGCGTGGAGTTTGTCACTGGGGTTAAGTTTCTCGGCATCCATCATTGCGCCGATCTGATTGGCTTCACAGCCTAATCCGATGATGACAACGGCGTAAAAATTTGGATGCGTGGAGTACCCAGACAGTGTACGTTGTATATAGTTCAGGCCAATGCCTGCACAGCCACCGCAGCCATGGTCATGAGTGAGAGCAACAACACCATCGACATTGGGAAATTCTGCCATGATGTCATTCTCAAACCGCCGAGCAACATGTCGTGCAACAGTCGCAGAACAATTTACGCTCGTAAGAATACCGATATAGTTTCGTGTACCCACTCGGCCATCGGAACGAACAATTCCTTGGAATGTTGCAGCGCCTTCAGGTTTCACGAAGTCAAGCTCTCTGACCGATTCGCTAAACCTATAATCCCGATCAAAGTCATCCATTCTAAGATTGTGCGTATGAACATGTTCACCCGGTCGAATATCGGATTCTGCAATACCGATGATTTGGTCATATTTACGTATGGTGTTCCCTTTTTTGATGGGTTGTGTCGCTACCTTGTGACCGGGGTCAATGGCCTCTATGGTGGTTAGACCTTCTTCTTCGACGCGAGTGTCCGCTCGCAGTGCGGCGCGGGCGACAACGACATTGTCGGCGGGACTGAGTCGAATAGTCCGGGTTATAGTTTGGCTCATTGAAATCCCATCCTTGGTTCTCGCTTATTCACAGGATAATATATATCAGAACACTGTGTGTTTAGGAAAAGCTATTGGCTGTGAGAGATGATCTCCTAGCCACTGGATTCCAACACCCATCGGAAAATTGAGGATAAAGATCGATGATTGGCGAACCTGTAAAACTTACGGTCCGGCAGCACTTTAGTCGACCATCCAAGGCTCAGATTGAAGCGTTTGAAGGTATTTCGACCGGTTTTCTCGTCGATGCACAGAATGGGACCGGGGCATTGAAGCATCGTATCAAGCCGCTCGATAGACAGATGGCATTTGCGGGCGCTGTCATTACCGTTCATGTTGAGCCCAGGGACATGCTCGCGGTACAGCCGGGTATCGCGTTGGCGCAACCCGGTGATGTCCTGCTGATTGAGACGGCAGGTTATGATGGTGCGGCAGTCATCGGT
>LUSG01000025.1 GCA_001629395.1 Gammaproteobacteria bacterium REDSEA-S15_B12
GGGTTGATATTTCCGATGAGCCGGCATACGAACGTTCTCGCCTCGGACTAGGTTATGTGCCTCAAGGGCGTGGTATCTTTCCTCAGCTTTCCGTTTACGACAATTTAAGAATGGGTGTTGTAGAGCATGGAGAAGATGAACACGAAGCGATCGCTACAGTATTACAGGAGTTCCCACTGCTTCAACCCCTTCTCGATCGATCCGGGGGTGCGTTAAGTGGGGGAGAACAACAAATCCTGGCACTGGCGAGATGTTTGATTAGCAAACCAGATTTGGTATTTCTAGATGAACCGACAGAGGGAATACAGCCTTCAATAGTAGATGGCATCATAGAACTCCTCCAACGACTGAATGCCAAACAGGGCCTTTCGATTGTGCTTGTGGAACAGAATTTAGAGTTTGTGACTTCGCTGTCTGACCGTGTGTTGCTACTTCAAAAAGGCGATATTACAGGAGAAATTGGTGGAGATGAATCTTCGAATTCGGCGTTAATAGAAGAATTTGTTGGATTTGGTTCGGGCGTGTCGATGTCCGTCCGTCAGGATAATGTAGACGAATCGAAAGGTGCGCCAGCCGATAGAGCCGAAACCAAAAACATTGAAACGATGCAAAAGCAGGAGTTTAATTATATGACTGTAAAAAGACCGACTCACGATCAGCTTAAACAGATCACCCACGATCTAGGAATGAATCTTTCCGACGAACGTGTCTCAGAATTTTTGGAGGTAATGGAAGACACGATGAAGGTGTATGACATGGTTGATGCCATGCCTGATTATCTTCCAACTGTGGATTATCCGAGGACACCAGGTCATCGGCCTACTCCAGAAGAGAATCCAATGAATGCGTGGTACATAAAATGTGAAGTCAAAGGCGCACCCAGAGGGCCACTGAACGGAAAGACAATTGTTTTAAAAGACAATATCAGTTTGGCTGGCGTTCCTATGATGAACGGTGCATCAACGTTGGAAGGTTACATACCTGATATTGATGCCACGGTGGTAACTCGAATCTTGGATGCCGGGGGAACCATTGTCGGAAAATCACATTGCGAATACTTTTGTTTATCTGGCGGTAGCCATACCAATGCGACGGGACCTTGTCATAACCCTCATAAGATGGGTTTCTCTGCCGGAGGTTCGTCTTCAGGATCGGGCGCGCTTGTTGGTGCCGGTGAAGTCGATATGGCAATGGGCGGAGATCAGGGTGGATCAATCCGCATGCCTGCGTCCTATTCGGGTTGTTATGGAATGAAGCCCACTCATGGGTTGGTTCCTTATACGGGGGTTATGCCTATTGAGACTACCATAGATCATACTGGCCCAATGACTCAGAACGTTGCCGATAACGCACTTTTGTTAGAGGTAATTGCTGGAGAAGATGGTTTGGATCCGAGGCAGTATGCACCTAAAGTCGACCGCTACACGTCTGCCTTGGGACGAGGTGTGCGTGGACTGACGATCGGCGTAGTTGATGAGGGTTTCAATCGACCCGAATCTGAGTCTGACGTCGATACAAAGGTCAGGGAGTCCGCTGAAAAGCTACGTGAACTCGGGGCTGACGTTGAACAGATTTCGATCCCAATGCATAACGAAGGTGCGGCTATCTGGACACCTATTGGGCTTGAGGGTCTAACGAATCAGATGATGAACGGCAATGGATTTGGAACTGGCTGGGAAGGCATGTACTCCACAAGCCTGTTAGATCATCATGCAAACTGGACCAATCGGGCCGATGAGTTATCGGATACGTTAAAATTTTGTATGTTTGTCGGTGAGTATTTTTTGCGACATTATCGAGGGCATTTCTATGCTAAGGCCCAAAACCTCAGTCGAAAGTTGAAAGAAACTTACAATGAGTCATTAACAAAGTTTGATCTATTATTAATGCCCACTACTCCAATGAAGGCAACGCCGTTACCGCCAGCTGATGCATCGCTTGCTCTTTATTGTCAGAGGGCATTTGAAATGCTGGCAAACACCAGTCCGGTTGATGTAACAGGCCATCCCGCTATGTCCATTCCGCTTAGTGAGTAACAGAACATGGCGGTAGCCAGTGAACATTTAAATCGTTCAGGATTGAAGTCTGGATCAGATCAGTCATACGTTGTTGGTGAAACCCAGTCAGCGTTGGAAGAGATCACGGTGGGTGAGTTTTTTACCCGAACGGTGTCACGTCACCCAGATCGCGAGGCCTGTATTTTTTGTCACTCTGGGGAGAGGTGGACTTGGTCCCAGCTATCTCAAAAGGTTGACCAACTAGCGGCTGGACTTCTCGCTCTGGGCGTATATAAAGGAGACCGCGTTGGGATTTGGTCTCCAAATAAACCTGAATGGGTGTTGGCCCAATTTGCAACTGCACGAATAGGAGCAATTTTGGTCAATATAAATCCGGCGTATCAGCGTGCAGAATTACAATATGCATTAGTAAAAGTTGGTGTGAAGGTATTGATTACCGCAGAATCATTCAAGACAAGTAATTATCTTGAGATGCTGAACGATCTTATTCCCGAACTTGCTACATGCAAACCAAATTACTTGTCTTCGTCTAAGTTTCCACTTCTAAGTCATATTATTCAGATTGGTGACACTAGCAATAGTGGGATGTTTTGTTTCGAAGAAATTGTCGAAAAGGGTACTACGGCAAATCTGGCGCGTATAGATGGCATCAGTCGAAGGCTGTTTCCCGATGAATCAATAAATTTACAATTTACGTCTGGGACGACAGGTGCGCCGAAAGCCGCAACCCTAACTCATAGAAACATTGTCAATAACGCTCGATTTGTCGCCAAGAGTATGAAACTGACACAGAAAGATAGGTTGTGTATCCCTGTGCCCTTGTACCACTGTTTTGGCATGGTGTTGGGTAATTTAGCTTGTGTTGCGGGTGGTACTACTATGGTGTTTCCTGGCGAGGGATTCGATCCTAGTGAGACGCTTCAGGCATTGAATGCAGAGCGCTGTACCGGTGTACACGGTGTGCCGACCATGTTTAGTGCTATGT
>LUSG01000250.1 GCA_001629395.1 Gammaproteobacteria bacterium REDSEA-S15_B12
GCATCACCCCGTGCACAAAGTGCTTCAGCAACCGCGGAAACCTCTGTTTCCGTTCTTGCCAAAAGACACACGTCAGCACCTGCATCAGCAAGTGCTGACGCAGCAGCCAAACCGATACCCCGTCCAGCACCGGTCACCAGGGCTTTACGACCATCGAGTCTGAACGAGGGTGTACGTGGCAGATCCATAATCCGCGCTCAGCGCCCTACCGCTGAATACCACGGCACATCACGATCGCCGTAGCGCCGCACTCGTGCATTGGCCTGCTCACCATGACCGGCAAAGCCTTCGATCGCACACAGTCGTGAACAGTACTCACCAATCATGGTCGAGGCCTCATCCGTAAGCACCCGCTGATAGGTACAGGTTTTCATAAATTTTCCAATCCACAACCCGCCGGTATAGCGTGCCGCCCCTTTGGTTGGCAATGTGTGGTTGGTGCCAATTACTTTATCGCCATAGGAAACGTTTGTTCTAGGCCCCAGAAAGAGAGCACCATAGTTGGTCAGGTGCTCCAGAAAATAATCAGGGTCTCGGGTCATCACCTGCACGTGTTCAAAGGCCAGGCGATTGGCTTCAGTGACCATTTCGTCGACCGTTTCGCACACGACAACCTGACCGTAATTAGCCCAAGATTCCGCAGCAATGTCGGCGGTGGGGAGGATCTCGAGCTGACGCGCGACCTCATCCATGGTGTCTTTAGCAAGACTTTCAGAATCGGTCAGTAGAACAGCCGGAGATGTTGGCCCATGTTCGGCTTGGCCCAGCAGATCGATCGCACACAGCTGTGCATCGACGGAATCATCCGCAATCACCAGAGTTTCTGTTGGCCCGGCAAACAGATCGATCCCGACGCGGCCGTAGAGGTACCAGGATCTCATCGGCACCGCCGTAGTGCATGGCGGCGACAATCGCGGGGTGCGGACCACCCTCATGTGGCGGTGCAGTCGCTGTAATGTGTTTTACGCCAGCCACCTTGGCCGTCACGATACTCATGTGTGCGGAGGCAACCATCGGATACTTGCCGCCAGGCACGTAACAGCCGATGCTGTTCACTGGAATATTGCGGTGACCCAACACAACACCTGGCAACGTCTCGACCTCAAGATCAGTCAGACATGTTTTTTGTTTCTGCGCGAAATTGCGGACCTGGGCCTGGGCAAATTGAATATCCGCAAGGTCCTGTGGTGGTACTTGGTCTATTGCAGTCTGAATTTCTTCTGCACTCAGGCGAAAAGTGGGCGGACTCCAGGAATCAAATTTTTCCGACAGTTCCCGAACTGCATCGTCACCGCGCAATTCTATGTCTGCCAGAATGCTTTCAACCGTGGCTCTGACTCTTGCATCACCCTCAGCGACCTCGGCGGCGCCTTTGCCCGTTTTCAGATACCGTGCCATTGGTCTTTTCTCCTATTTACTGAAGCTGTGGTTAGGATTTGCGAATGAAACCGGTCAAGATTCTTCCCGTAGCTCAACGCGCCTTATTTTTCCCGAGATGGTCTTAGGCAGGCTCTCGCGAAAGACAATCTCCCTGGGATATTTGTATGGCGCTGTCGTCTCTTTGACATAGTCCTGAATCAGCGCTTTAAGGGCGTCGTTGGGTTCATATCCCTCAGCCAGCACAATATGCGCCTTCACGATTTCACCACGCAATTCATCAGGTTTGGCAACAACCGCAGACTCGACCACCGCGGGGTGTTCCAGCAAAACACTTTCGACCTCGAACGGGCTAATCCTGTAGCCGGCAGAACTGATGATGTCATCAGAACGCCCGACAAACCAGATGTAGCCGTCAGCATCGCGGGTCGCGGTGTCGCCGGTGTAATACCAGCCATGTTGGAACGAATCCCGGTTGAGATTAATTTCGCCTTCATAGTAACCGTCGAAAAGGCCCAACGGCTGAACGTCGCCGACCCGTAAGGCGATGTGTCCTATGTCACCGTCATCACAGATCTTGCCGTCATCATCGACAATCTGTACATCCATGCCCGGAACCGGTTTTCCCATGGAGCCGGGTCGGATTTCTACACCCGGAACATTGGCAACGATATTGACGGTTTCAGTCTGTCCATACCCATCATGCACCGTGGTGCCGGTGATATCTTTCCACATTCTGATCGCTTCCGGGTTCAACGGTTCGCCGGCGCTCAGTGAATGGCGCAGCGAACTGAGGTCGTAACCGGATATGTCCATTTGCGCGAACAGCCGGTAGACCGTGGGCGGTGCACAAAATGTGGTGACACCGAGTTGGCCGATAAGCCGCAAGTGGATATCGGCATCGAATTTCGCATCACCGTCATAAAGCACCACTGCAGTTCCAAACAACCATTGGGGGAACAGCATACCCCAAGCGGCCTTGGCCCAGCCGGTATCGGACAGTGTCCAGTGAACGTCGTTTTCCGTCAGGTCCATCCAGTATTTGCCTGTCACCACATGGCCCAGCGCATAACCATGATCGCGCGGCACCATCTTAGGTAGCGACGTGGTGCCGGACGTGAAATAAGCCATCATCATTTCATCACTTCGAGAATGCACCACAGCACCCGGGTCGGCCTGGACACCTGCTTCAGCGCACGCTTTGTCGTAACTGATCCAGCGGTCCTGTTCACCCCCAACCAGGATCAGGTGCGCCAGTGTCGGACAGCGGTCCTTAATCGCCTCAATCTTAGAGACGTGTTCCATAGATACCACGACCACCGTGGCGTTTGACTTGTTTATCCGGTACTCGATGTCCTTTGCGGTCAGCAGGTTGGTGCCCGGCATCGCTACAACACCTGCCTTGATACAACCGATGACCACCTCGTACCAGGCCGGTATGCGGGGCATGATCACGACTGCACAGTCACCCTTGCGCGCACCGACCTGATTCAGCACGTTGGCAAATCGGTTTGATGCCTGGCTGAGATCCGAAAACGAATGATGCTCGACCACGCCACCCGACCGGTCTACCCAGATAACCGACAACTGGTCAAGAACGGGACGGAGATCGAACACGGTCAAGTACCTCGATGTATCAATTGCAGAATTGGATCGGGTTAGTTTGAAACTACGGCGCAGGATTGCCAACTGCCAGCAGTGGCTCGATTTCCGGCGTGTCTTCCGGTACAAAAAAATCACTCCACAGCGGCTTCTCCGGATCCATACGATAAACACTGAAGTCGGTAACACCTTCCTGGGCCAGCAACACATCATCAATACAGAAGTTACCGCTGAATTCACGCGAATCTTTTGCCAATATCGCCGCAGCAGCATCCGCCATGATCTGTGGCGATCGACAATAGGCCATTGCGGCCTCACTGGCGAGAACATTGCTGATCGCCGCCGTGGCGATCACCGAGTGCGGCCACAGGGCATTTACAGCGACGCCTTTGTCGGCCAGTTCCCCGGCCATGCCCAGCACACACTGACTCATCCCGAACTTCGACATGGTGTAGGCTACGTTGGGCGCGAACCACTTCTGCTGCATATCCAGTGGCGGAGACATGTTCAGTATGTGTGGGTTATCCGCTTCCAGAAGGTGAGGCAGGCATTCGCGTGACAGCATGAATGTTCCACGCACATTGACACCAAACATCAGATCGAACCTACGCATTTCAGTCTGTGCGGTCGGCGTTAATGAGATTGCACTGGCGTTGTTGAT
Organism: Gammaproteobacteria bacterium REDSEA-S15_B12; assembly: GCA_001629395.1. GTDB lineage: Bacteria > Pseudomonadota > Gammaproteobacteria > Arenicellales > UBA868 > REDSEA-S09-B13. The sequence goes on from LUSG01000250.1 coordinate 3,641, forward strand.
ACAAATATCAATACCGCCAAATGCCTGCACAGCTTCGGCAACGGCTGCCTGTACCTGATCGTCACTTCGAATGTCCGTAATCAGTGGTAGCGCCCTGCCGCCTGCTTGGACAATCTCCTCTGCGGCGGTATACACGGTACCCGGCAGTTTGGGGTGAGGCTCTGCGGTCTTGGCCAGAATAGCAATGCTCGCACCGTCGGCTGCAAGTCGTTTGGCAATAGCCAGCCCGATGCCGCGACTGGCACCGGAGATCACCACTCGTTTATCGGAAAAATCGCCCATTGTCTATCTCCATCAGTTTATAAGAGTCAGTAAATTCTATTGGTAGTGTGCGGTGAACTGTTCAGGACAGGTCAATCTCCCAGTCCTTAAGGATCTCCGCGGTATGCTCACCCGGGGCGGGTGGGCTGCGGCTGAGTTCCGGTTCGGTTCGACTGAACCGCGGTGCCGGCGCAGGCTGCACCACACCGTCGTATTCAACGAATGTCTGCCGCGCCGTATTGTGGGGGTGACCAGGCGCCTCGGTCATGGACAGTACTGGCGCAAAACATACATCCGAACCTTCCATGAGGGTGCACCACTGATCCCGTGTTTTGCTACGGAATATCTGTGCCAGTGCGTTTTTGAGCGTTGGCCAGTTCGCAGCATCCATCTGCTGTTTGAAGCGATCATCGTCCACACCGGCTTTTTCCAGTAGCAACGCATAAAACTGCGGTTCGATTGAACCGATGGCCACCCACTCACCGTCCGCGCACTCGAATGTCCCATAGAAGTGTGCGCCGCCATCAAGCAGATTGGAACCGCGGAATTCCGACCACATCTGATTGTGTTTCAGGCTGTACATCATAGCCATCAAATGGGCAGCGCCATCGGTCATGGCCACGTCAACGACCTGGCCCTGTCCGGAGGATTGCACCTCGTGCAGACCGCACATCAACCCGAAAGCAAGATACATTGCACCGCCACCAAAATCACCGACAAGATTGAGCGGTGGCACCGGACCTTGGTCAACGTTCCCTATGGCGTGCAGCGCTCCGGTTAACGCGATGTAGTTGATATCGTGTCCAGCGGCATGAGACAGCGGTCCTGCCTGACCCCAGCCTGTCATACGACCGTAGACAATCGCCGGATTGCGGGTAAAACAGACCTCGGGACCCAGACCCAGTCGTTCCATAACACCAGGTCGAAAACCTTCAATCAGTGCGTCGGCTTTCTCGATCAACCTGAGTACGGTTTCAAGATCGTCTGGATCTTTTAGGTCAAGTGAAATCGAGCGGCGCCCGCGATTAAGAATCTGGTATTTTTTGTCGACGTCCGCCGTAGGAATCCTTCGGTCTACCCGAACAACGTCCGCTCCCATATCGGCGAGTAGCATGGCACAAAATGGGCCGGGTCCGATTCCCGCCATCTCGACAACCTTCAATCCTTCCAATGGACCCACACCATCCTCCACAACGAATTGTTGTTAAACGCGTACCAGTTACTCTGTCAGTCTACTATGTGGATGCTGCGCGTGTCCCGGCAACCGGCGGCGTCTCGGGCGGTCCTGCAAAACACTGAGCGTTGGCCATCCAGCATTCGGCGATCTGACCTGAAACCTTCAGTTGAGTATCTGCGATATTTCGGGTCTGGGTGACCACTTGACAGAATTCGGTGGCAGACCCGCTGACCCGGTCATCCCGATTGGATTCATTCCAGCTCCAGCACTCCCCGGAGGGCGCCACTAACTCAACGCCGGGCACCTGGTCGGGAACCGCCCAGCTGCGATTAAGAAAAGTCCACTTGAATGTATTCACTCCCAACACCGCAATATTCTGGATACGATCTGTATCCACCCGCTTGATGCCAAGCAGATCGTAAACAGCCTGTCCGTGCGCCCAGGTTTCCATGAGCCGGGCGGTAATACTCGACAACACACTCATGTCAGGCCCAGCCCATTTCAGGCGAACTCTCGGGTCAGCATCAACCCATCGCGTTGCCATGTCGGTGTAATACTCGCGCCACCTGCTGACCAGCACCCGGCCGGCAAGACCGTTGATCCAGTGGGTTTCAAACTGCCGCATGCCAATCTGGGGAATCGCGGATTTAACCCGGTCGATAAATTCAAGCAGCGCCGATTCATCGGTCAGCGATAAATCCGCCGCCCAGTTCCACATGTGCAAGTGCGTGATAATGTCGTTGATGGTCCAGTGCTTGAACTGCGTCTGACGACAGAGTTGGTCATCGCTCAGTTCACTGATTAACCGGAAGAGCGCTTCGCTTTCATCCCTAAAATCGTTTGGTTGCTGAAACATTGGCAGACCCTCTAGGCCATAGCATCCAGGCTGGAAGTTAAACGCTCACAGGCATCGAGAAAATCCGCCTTGAATTCCTGCACTACTGCCACCGCTGTTTGTTCCTGATTCATTACGGTATCGCTGGACGTCGCGGACAACAGTTTTTCCTTGATCACCGGTGACGGCTCGGCCTCGACCGTCGTCAACCACACCGAACCACACCAGGCACCTGCCGCTCCCATGGCCATCGCAGCCGCCATCTGTTGGCCGGTGACAATCCCGCCGGCTGCAAGCACCGGTGTATCCCCCGCGACGGAAACCACTTCTGGAATCAGTACCATGGTCGATATATCACCGCAGTGGCCACCGGCCTCACCCCCCACAGCGACCAGAATATCTACACCGGCCGCGATCTGGGCAACCGCATGGACCCGGGTACCAACCAGCGCCGCGACCGGAACATCGCGGGACTTGGCTTGATCAATCATAACCCGGGGTGGCGTACCCAGAGCGTTTGCTATGAGACGGATCGGAAAAGAAAAAGCGACATCCAGCATGTCGGCGGCACCCGCTTCTTCGAGATTGCGGGCGAAATTCAGCCGGCCATTCTCCTCTTTATCCAGCGCATCACCGTCAATATGATGTGCCTGAAGGACACCGGAAATGAATTCATGATGACTCCGGGGAAGCGTCTTGACCAGATCGACAGTGTCGCGTTCTTCACCTTTGCCCTCAAACCGATTGGGCACAATCAGATCAACACCATAGGGCTTACCTCCGCAATGCGCGTCGATCCAGGTAAGTTCTTCGCGCAGCTGCTCGGGTGAATAACGGACCGCACCGAACACGCCCATACCCCCCGCGCGGGATACGGCAGCGACCACGTCCCGGCAATGGCTAAAGGCCAGTAACGGAAACTCGATACCCAGCATTTCACAGATAACGGATTTCATCGTATTCCCCTTTTAATTCCGGGCCGTTCATTTAATCTCATTTCTTAAATGATCTCGAATAGCACGTCATCAATGGCCACCTGAGCCTGGAGTGTGCACACGACCTGATGGACTGTACCGTCTACCGGCGCATCGATCTCGTGCTCCATCTTCATCGCCTCAAGACTCGCGAGGCGCTGGCCCTTCCGGACAACATCACCAGCTTCGACCATAATCTCGGTGACCCGGCCATGCATCGGCGCCATCACGCGGCCGTCGCCGACTGCGGTCTCCGGCAGTGCCGCCGCTACCATCTGGTTGTCAAAACACCAGTCCTCGCCGTCCATGAAGAGGTACGTACGAGTTCCACTTTGCGATTCATAAACGACATCAACAGTGCACCCGTTAACCTCAATGCGGGCCTTGTTGTCACTGTCAGCTACCATGCGAACGGTTATTTCTGTGCTTTCACATCGCACCCGATAATCTTCACCCCCGGCCCTCACGTTCAGGTCGAGCGTGTTCCCCGCGACCACATAGCGGTAACGCGATACCAGCGAACCGGTGCTGGACCAGTCCAGCAGATCGGCAGGTACCCACAGAGCCCGCTGCCGGGCCGAATCCCGCTGCCATCGATACTGTATGACCGCTGCCACAGCTGCGCATTCGACGCTGGGTACCGCGGGCGACAGGTCCTCTGGTCCGAAAGCCTGTTCGATAAATGCTGTGGTCACACAACCCACGGCAAAAGCCTGCTGATTCAGCGCATCGACGAGAAACGACCGGTTTGTCGTCAGCCCGAACAGCACGGTCATTTTCAGTGCATCGGCCAGCCTGCACCGCGCACTCTCCCGGTCTTCACCCCAGGCTATGAACTTGGCCAGCATCGGATCATAGTGAGGACCAATATGAAGGCCGTTGTCGATGCCTGCATCGATGCGAATATGCTCGGCCGTGCTGGGCTGCCACAGCGCCACTGTACCGGTACAGGGTAAAAAACCACGGCCCACATCTTCAGCGTACAGCCGGGCTTCGATCGCGTGACCACTGAACTGAACATCCGCCTGGGTCAGTGTCAGCGGTAGACCCTGTGCAATATCAATCTGCATCGCCACCAGATCGAGTCCGGTAATCATCTCGGTGACTGGATGTTCGACCTGCAGCCGGGTGTTCATCTCCAAGAAGAAGAAGTTATCACCTTCGTCGAGCAGGAACTCGACGGTACCTGCACCGCGGTAACCAATACTCTTGGCCGCGGTAACCGCAGTCTCCCCCATAGCGAAGCGTAACTTGTCGGTCATCGCGGGACACGGCGCCTCCTCAATAACTTTCTGGTGGCGCCGCTGGACTGAACAGTCACGCTCACCAAGGTGAATCACTTGACCCTGTTCATCCGCCATGATCTGTACTTCTACGTGACGCGGCCCCTGCAGAGCTTTTTCCAGGATGACCTCGTCCGAACCAAATGCGTGCTCGGCCTCTGAGCGGGCCCGGGCCAATGCTTTCGTCAGCCCTGCCGGGTCGTCGACCTGGCGCATGCCCCGTCCACCGCCACCTGCTGCGGCCTTGATCATCACCGGATAGCCGATCCGGTTGGCCGCTTCAATAAACGCATCGTCGGACGGGTCCTCCCCTGCGTAACCCGGCACGCAGGGAACACCGGCTAACGCCATATGGGCTTTGGCGCGCGCCTTGTTTGCCATCAGTTCTACCGCAGCAGCGCTTGGACCTATATACACGATGCCTGTTGCCTCGCAGGCTGCCGCGAATTCAGAATTTTCAGACAGAAACCCGTACCCTGGATGAATCGCACCAGCATTGGTTTCCCGCGCTGCCGCCAGTATTCGCTCTATATCGAGGTAGGACTGTGCGACCGGTGGCGGACCGATACAGACCGCTTCATCTGCCTGACACACATGGGGCGCGAGCGCATCCGCCTCCGAATAAACCGCGATGCTCCGGTATCCCAGTGCAGACGCCGTTTGCATCACCCGTACGGCGATCTCACCCCGATTGGCGATCAGTATGCTGTTAAAGGTATTCACCGCCGCACTGATCGTCAGTCCGACCAGTTGGGTTTTCTTTTTTCAACAAACGCCGAGATCCCCTCTCTGCCTTCGCTACTCAACATGCCCTCGGCAAAGCGTTCTGCCGCCAGATCCCGCATGGCCTGGGGTTCGAGTCTGGCCATCGCAAGGAGCAGTTCCTTGGTCATTGCGTTCGCACCCGGTGCACAGCGCATTACCCGGGTTCTGATTTTCTGTTCTGCTTCATCCAGGGCATCCACATCGTCTACCACCTGATCTGCCAATCCGATCCTCTGCGCTTGCTCCCCATCGAAACGCGCCGCAGTCAGCATAAGGCGCCGGGCCACCGACAAGCCCATGCGCTGAACAACAAATGGCGCGATCTGGGCCGGAGCTATACCGAGCGTGGTCTCTGTTAATGCAAACCGCGACTCGCGCGTCACCACAACCAGGTCGCCCGCACAAGCCAGACCCAGCCCACCGGCGATAGCTGCACCTTCGACCAGGATCACTACCACCTGCGGCATCTCATTCACCAACCGGAAAAGCTCGCCTGCTCTTCGACTCGCTGCCGCCACCAGTTCGTGTGACTCCGCTCCGCCCTGAAAATCTGACTGAAAAGCCCTCAGATCTCCACCGGCACAGAAAATCCCGCCGCGTCCACGCAGTGTGATGCCTCGAACAGTTCGGTCATCTCGGACCGCCTCCAGGGCATTGCGTAACTCGGCGGTCATCTGTTCATTCAGTGCGTTACTGGCTTCCGGCCGGTTCAGCCAGATCGTGAGCCAGGCCTGCTGGACATCCGCCTCGATGGTCTTGGGCAGCAGATCGGACATCGTCTTACAGTCGTGCAATACCAAAGCTGTTGGGACGCAGTGTTCGATTGCGTGACTCCCAGCAGGTTTGGAGCGCAAAGCCCAGAACTTTCCGGGTATCCCGCGGATCGATCATGCCGTGGTCAAGCAAACGACCTGATGTGTAGAACGCATCGGACTGCCGATCATAGTGTTCAATGATGGCGTGTTTCTGTGTCTCAAGCGTTGCACTGTCGATCTCTTTGCCGCGGCGCCGGGCAGAATTGATCATCACATGCTCCATGGTCAGTGCCGCTTGTTCGCCGCCCATCACACCCGTGGTGGCATTGGGCCAAGTAAATAGAAAATCGGGTTCATAAGCATAGCCACACATACCGTAATTTCCAGCGCCAAAACTGGCACCAATATAGAGTGAGATCTTCGGTACTTTCACGTTCGAGACCGCCTGGATCATCTTCGATCCGTGTTTGATCATGCCAGCATGCTCATACTCTATACCCACCATGTAACCGGTCGTGTTATTAAGAAATATGATCGGCAGGTTGGATTGATCGCATAACTGAAAGAACTGTGCGGCCTTGGTCGCACCATTGGGGTCGATGGGACCGTTATTACCGATCAGTGCGCAGGGCTGACCAAAAATCTCGGCCTGGATACACACCGTCGATACGCCGTAACGGGGTTTGAAGTCGATAAAATCAGAACCATCGACGATGCGCGCCACGACTTCGCGGACATCATAGGGTTTCTGGTAGTCCACCGGCACAACACCGGCAATCTCATCTGGACTGAATGCAGGTTCCTGGAACGTTCTTGGTTCTGGACGCGGGCAGGCACTGTTCCAGTCCAACCGACCGATCAGGTCGCGCGCGATCTCGAGGCCATGGCTGTCGTCTTCGGCCAGATATTCAACCAGTCCAGAGACCGATGCGTGCATCTCCGACCCGCCGAGCTGTGCGTCTTCGGCAACTTCACCGGTCGCGGCCTTCACCAAAGCAGCGCCGGCCAGTGCTGCCATCCCGTTTTTCTTTACGCCGATAACGTAATCACTCATGCCCGGCTGGTAGGCGCCACCGGCTGTTGATGGACCGTGCAACACCACAATGGTCGGTATGCCGGCAGCACTGAGGCGCGCCAGGCCGTGGAACATACCGCCGCCATTGGCCCAGAGTTCGACGGTGTACTGCATCAGATTGGCGCCTGCACTTTCCACCAGGTGGATCAGGGGCAATCGCTGTTCCTGTGCGACACGTAAAACACCCAGTACTTTACTCACGGACGTGGTCGTCGAAGCACCGGCATTGATGCCGCTGTCGTCGACAAACACCATACAGCGCACGCCGCTGACAAAGCCGATACCACAGATCATGCTGGCCCCGGGAATACTGCTGTCCGGATCTTGGTCATCGACCAGATAGTTGGCCATATTGTAGAGCTCAAGAAACGGTAGGCCCGGATCCAGCAGGCCCGACAAGCGTTCACGCGGCGTAAGCTGACCGCGTTCCTCAAATCGTGGCCGGCGACGCTCCGACAGATCGTGTGCACGTTTCTCCAGGCTGCGCAGCTTATCCACCAAGGCAAGCATTTCTTCACGGTTGGCAACGAATCCGTCGCTGCTGGGATCAATACGGGAACGAAATTGGGTCATGAGATTCGCTCTGCAAGTGGTGCTGGCAGATCGATAGGCTGGGCCAGCAGGATCTGGGCATAACCTTTTCCTTGCGCGTCATTCCTCAGACTGGCAATGCCGCCGCCGCCGAGCACATCATGCAGCACGAAATTAATAGCGTGTATTCCGGGCAAAAGAAAGCGCTCTACCTGCCCGCCGAGAAAGCGCGAAAAACAGCTGGCCACCACCTCGGGTGTCAAAGCAGTCCAGATATAGGGCAGGTATTCGGACTGGCGGGCGACAATACCGATATTGGCCTTATCTCCCTTATCACCGCTGCGCCCATAAGCCAGCTGGACCAGAGGAACCGGGGTCAATACGCCTTGTGCTTTAGGGCTCGGCGGTAACGTATGCGGTACCCGTATGGCAGGCTCTGAAGTCAGAACCGGTGCAACCGTATGGTCAATGGTGTCCCCGCCCCAGTGAATGCGCACACTGACCTCCTCTTTGGAAAGCAAAAAAGAGAACAGGCGAATTACGGGTGAGGGTTTTGGCCGTCCACCGGCAAAAACGCACAAACCGGGCGGCGTTGCGAGACCCAGGCCCGTTATCTGTTTCAAAAGAACACCAATACCAGCCGCTGACTGATGGCGAGCTGCGATCTTGAGAGTCACCTCCTGGTAACCACCCACGTGACTGTCAAGAAAGTCCTCGGGCACACCACCGAGTATCTCAATGCTGGTTTCCGTAAAATCACCCAGCTGTTGATCCTTGATCTGCTTGTTTGACCGGGCGATGGCTGCGTCGGCGAATACGCCGGCTTTTGACCGGGCTTCAAAACCATTGAAGGTCAGCAACTGGCCCCCTCGAAACCCATCCGCGTATGTGGCACACACTTTATAGGCCGCCGGTGCTGCGTACCCTACAGAACCTTTCACCAGAACCCGGTTGGATCCCTGCTGTTCAATCCGAATGCCGGAAAAGTCACAGACCACGTCCGGCAGTACATAAGCCTGAGGATCGCCGATCTCGTAGAGTACCTGCTCGGCCACAGTTGCGACCGTGACCTGCCCGCCCGTGTTTTCCGGTTTGGTACACACGAAGGACCCATCGGCGGACACTTCTGCAATGGGATAACCAATGTCGACCAGCGAATCCGCTACTTCATGCCAGTCGGTAAAGTTACCACCGGTGGCCTGCGGACCGCATTCGAGTATGTGGCCGGCGAGCGACCCCCCGGCCAGACGATCGAACTCATCGGGTTTCCAGCCGAACGCATCGATACACGCACCCAGCGTCACGGCACTGTCGACACAACGCCCTGTGATTACGATGTCCGCACCTAGGGCCAAGGCCCGGGCGATGGGAAATGCACCCAGATAGGCATTGATACTCGCGATACCCGCAGGATCTGGGAAATCCTGGTCGGAGAACATCTCCACAAATCCCCGCTGGGCGAAGTCCGCCTTATGGACCATCAGATCATCACCGCTGACAACAGCCACGGTCAGGTCAAGACCAGCATCCTCGATAAGTTGCGTGGCTGCAGCAGCACAGGCCTGGGGATTGACCCCACCGGCGTTGGATATCAGCTTCACACCCTGAGCGGCTATGTCGACCAAATGTGGTTTCAGTACCGCGTCGACAAAGTCCGTGGCAAAACCACGGTTCTGATCTCGTGCGCGGGCTCGCGCCATGATCGACATCGTGATCTCGGCAAGGTAATCGTAAACAATGTAATCCAATCCACCGGCTGCAAGCAGTTGGGGCGTAGCCATTGCAGCTTCTCCCCAAAACCCGCTGGCTCCACCGATCCTTATGGTTCTCTTAGTCATAATTCGGTCACTACTGCCGTGGGCACTGACTGCTGGCGCTTATCCAACCGAACCGGACCGATGTCCGATTTCAAGATCGTTATCCGCGTGCCGGTTCTGGCCCCTAACCAGTAAGAGCGGTATCTGGGTCCAGTCGAGTTTACTGATGCGGCTCATGTCTAGATCACGCCGCAATACTGAAGTCGACGGCATATAGCGTATCGCAAAGCCTGCCCGGCGATCCCCAGACTGGTTAGCCGCCGAGCCATGCAGAAGATGGACATCGTGCAGTGAAATCTGCCCCGGCTCAAGTTCCGCATAACGGGCTTTGTCTTCTTCGAATCGTGGGTCGTCAATGACCTGATGCAGGGTCAGGTCCGGACTGTTGTCCGTACTGTGTGAGTAGATACCTACTTTGTGCGAACCGGGTATGTAACGCAGCGCACCATTAGCTCGCGTCGTCCGGTCGATCGCAACCCACACTGTACACGTTCGAAGCGGCCGGATCGGCCAGTATTGCCCATCCTGATGCCACGGTACAGTCCGCCCCGTCGTCGCCTGCTTGCAGAAAAGATGGGTCGCCCAATTAATAATATCGGGCCCGATCAGCTGTTCGACCATGTCCAGGATTTTGTCATCTGTAGCCAACGTGCTAAAGG
>LUSG01000251.1 GCA_001629395.1 Gammaproteobacteria bacterium REDSEA-S15_B12
CCATGCATCTGCAGAACTTTCACAAATGCTTCTTCGGTGGTCATCTTCATATTTATCTCCAGGTTGCTAACAATTAAATAAAGTTAGCCGTTCTTTTATTGGGTAGTTCGATCTTCAGTTCTTTAGGACTTCCACTGGATCGGTGAAATCATAGCCGAGAGCACTGGCTACTTCCTGACAGGTGATGTTCCCCCCATGTACGTTAAGTCCGTTTCGAAGATGCGGGTCATCTCTGAGCGCCTGACGATAACCGACATCGGCGAGTTTTAGAACATGGGGAAGGGTGACGTTGTTAAGAGCATAGGTTGAGGTTCGTGGCACACCACCTGGCATATTGGCAACACAGTAATGAACAACGCCGTCGACCACGTAAGTCGGTTCAGTATGGGTTGTGGGCTTGGATGTTTCACAACATCCGCCCTGGTCAATTGCAACATCCACGATCACTGAGCCTGCTTTCATGCCGTGGACCATGTCTGCTGTCACCAGTTTTGGGGCAGCCGCACCCGGGATCAGTACGCCACCGATGACAAGGTCGGCCTCCTGCACGTGGTATTCGACAGCGTCGCGAGTCGAGAAGACTGAATTTGTCGAGCGGCCAAACTGTTGCCAGTGCGACTCGAGCACATCTGGATTGCGATCAATAACCCAGATGTCCGCACCCATGCCCACGGCGATGTGAGTCGCGTGGGTACCTACCATGCCTGCCCCCAGAATCACGACTTTCGCCGGATCAACACCAGGCACACCACCCAGTAGCATGCCTCGTCCACCGTGTGGGTGTTCTAGGCAATGGGCACCTGCCTGAATAGCCATACGCCCGGCAACTTTTGACATGGGTGCGAGCAGCGGTAAACCTCCCGACGGAGAAGTCACGGTTTCGTAGGCTATACATACAGCGCCAGATTCAACCAGATCAGAGGTCTGCTCAGGATCCGGTGCCAGATGAAGGTAAGTGAACAGCACCTGATCTTCACGAAGTAGTTTGCGTTCCGGTTCCAGCGGTTCCTTCACTTTTACGATCATATCGGCTTTGTTGAAAATATGAGCTGGGTCATCAATGATGGCGGCTCCGGCAGAACGATAATCATCATCTGTTGCGCCGATTCCCTCTCCAGCGTTTGCCTGGACTTGGACGTCATGACCGTGCGCAATCACCTCTCGCACACTGGAAGGTGCAAGGCCTACTCGGTATTCATCAGTTTTAATTTCTTACATCAAACCGGGAATTTAAGGCTGATCCCCGACTCGTGGTGCGTGGAGAAGGGATGTATATGTATAGCCACGAGGGAGAACGTATACTCGATGGTTCGTCCGGTCTGTTCTGCTGTGCGGCTGGTCACAGCCGGCCCGAGATTGCCGAGGCTGTTTATGCCCAGTTGAAAGAGGCTGCGTACGTGCCCCCCTTTCAGTTGAGTCAACCCTTAGCATTTGAACTCGCCCGTCGGGTGTCACAGATGACGCCAGCCGGCCTGGATCATATTTTCTTTGTTAACTCGGGTTCGGAATCGGTCGATACGGCCATGAAAATTGCCTATGCCTACCACTATTCACGTGGTGAAGGGCAGCGCCAGCGATTCGTATCCCGCGAGCGGGCCTACCACGGCGTCAATATGGCGGGGGTGTCTTTGAGCGGCATGATCAAGAACCGGCAAGCCTTTGGTCCTGGCATCCCCGGCGTGGTGCATATGCGCCATACCTGGCTGCCCGAAAACCGCTTTGTCCGTGGACAGCCAGATACTGGGATCGAGTTGGCGGATGATCTCGAACGAGTGGCAATGAATTACGGACCAGACACGATTGCCGCTTGTATTGTCGAACCAATTGCGGGATCGACCGGGGTCTTGGTGCCACCAAAGGGGTACCTCGAACGGTTGCGTGAAATATGTGATGTACACGGGATCCTTTTAATTTTCGATGAAGTCATTTGCGGGTTCGGTCGACTGGGCGCACCATTTGGTGCCCAGGCATTTGGTGTTACCCCTGACGTGATGACTATGGCGAAGGCGCTTACCAATGCGGCTCAACCCATGGGAGCCGTGGCGGTGAGTGACAAAGTTCACTCGACTATTCTGGAGGCGGCACCAGAGGGAGCTGTGGAATTCTTTCACGGGTATACCTATTCAGCACATCCGGCAGCCTGTGCGGCTGGGCTTGCCACCATGGACCTGTTCGAGAAAGAGGATTTGGTCGCAAGGGCTGACGCGCTTTCGCCCTATTTTCTGGATCAGGTGTTTGCCTTGAGCGACTTAGAGATTATCACCGACATCCGCGGTTATGGTCTCTTTGCCGGCATCGATATATCACCGGAGGGTGGCCCAGGCGTCAGAGGGCTTGACTTCCAGAAACGGCTTTATCGTAACGGGTTACATATCAAAATGACCGGGGATGCGGGCCTACTGGCGCCACCACTTATCGCCGAGCCTAAACATGTCGATCGTATGTGCGAGATTCTGCGCCAGACGCTTTTAGAATATTAATATTATCGAGTTGTCCAAAGTGGAAACATTTGTGATAGCTGTTCTGACGTTCTTGATGTACTTAATGTTTGTATCTGACAGACAGAACAATACTGTCGGCCTTCTTTTTAGTTTTCGGGTAGCTGATCAAAATTTTGCTTATGCGTTATTGATGCGAGATTTAGGCTGTTTGAAAGTTGACACTATTTCCCGAAAAACCAATACCATAGTTAGTTGGCTGTGATATAAAAGAGCCTAGGGCAAATAATTGCTCTTTCAAACAACCCCTATTATTAGTTTATTTAAGATTTAACAACCAAAAATGGAGAGGTGAAAATGAAAAAAGTTATTGCTTTTGTTGTAGGAAGTTTTCTAGTAGCTAATCTGGGTATGACGGTCGCACATGCAGCTGCTAATGAAGTTAGGGTCGCGTTTTTCCTGGAGTGGGCAACACCAAACCAAGAAGATAAGGTTAAAAAAGCTTTTGATGAAGCTCTGGGTATTCCAGTTAAATGGACGAACTTTGCAACAGGTGGGGAGATGACGGAGGCTATGCTGTCTGGAGATATCGATATATCTTATTCTCAAGGATTAACCCCTTTTGTAAATGCAGTTAACGCTAAAGCGCCTATCAAGCTTGTAGATATAGCAGTTATATATGGAATGGGTGGAACAACTTGTGTTGCAGCCAAAGGTATAGATAAAGGAAATGCTGCCTCTAAGTTAGATGGTCAAAAAGTAGCAGTTCCTTTGGGAACAATGGCTGACTATGTTTTCAAAGAAACAATGAGAGTTGTTGGAGCCGATATTTCTTCAATGCAAGTTGTTGATATGAACCCTGAAGACGGATCTGCAGCATTTGTTAACGGTGACGTTGCTATGGCATGTTTGTTTGGCGGTAAATCTATCAAAGCAGCTAAAGAAAAAGGAGCTTCATTACTAACTGTTAAAGAAGCTCAAGATGCTGGTATTGCTGGTATTGATATTACTTCAGTAACTAACAAATTTCTCAAAGAGAACCCTGGAATGGTCAAAACGTTTGTTGAAGTGACTCACGATGCAAACGCGAGATTTAATGCTGGAAAGTCAGACATGAACGTTATCGCTAAAGATGCAGCTATGGATCTTGCTAGTACTAAAAACCAAATGGATGGCTTTGAGTTTCCAAATGCAGCAACAATGAAATCAAAGTATCTAAATAAAGGCGGCATACTCATGACTTACCTAAGTGTCATGGGTAATATGTTTGCTACATCTGAGAATCCTGCTCTCAGTGATTACTCTAAAGTTGTAGATACTAGTTATCTACCGTAATTAAGATTCAAAATAATTTTTGGAAAGGCACCAATTTAATAAATTGGTGCCTTTTTTTTAGCAAAAAATCTTATACATTAATTTTATGAGTGATCTAGTCTCTCAAAATGTGAGCATGGTTTTTGAAACTCCGAAAGGAGAAGCAGTTCATGCGCTTAAAGATATAAGTTTTACTTTAAAAAAAGGTGAGCTATTAACTGTATTAGGCCCTTCAGGTTGTGGAAAAACAACTTTATTAAATATTGCAGCTGGTTTTCTTCGCCCAACTTCCGGAATTATTACGTTGGGTAATAAAGAGATAAATGGCCCTGGAGTTGAAAGAGGAATGGTTTTTCAACAAGGTGCTTTATTTGAATGGCTGACAGTCGCAGAAAACGTCAATTTTGGGTTAAGAATGAAAAAAGAGGATTCTGTTACGACTGCAAAAAGAGTTGAAGAATGGCTCGAAATAGTAGGTCTACAAGATTTTGGGAATACTCCTACGTATCAATTATCTGGAGGTATGCAGCAAAGAGTCGCTCTCGCGAGATGTTTAATCAATGATCCAGATTTAATTTTAATGGATGAACCTTTAGGGGCCCTTGATGCTTTAACTCGAGAAAAAATGCAATCGTTAGTATTAAGAATTTGGAAAGAAACTGGAAAAACAATTATTTTAATCACTCACTCTGTCGAAGAAGCCTTGTTATTAGGTGAAAGATCTTATGTTATGGCTCCTAGGCCCGGAAGAATACACAAGGAATACAAACTTCCATTTGCCTCAATGGGCTTAAAAGAAGATTTAAGGGAAATAAAAAATAATAAAGAATTTGTATCTAAAAGAGAAGAAATATTATCCATGATTTGGGATATGGAAGAAGAAATAATGGGTAAAGATATCTAGGATGATTACAGGAACTATTACAATTTTAATAATTGTTGTAGTGATAGGTTCTATCCTTTATGGGCACAGGCTGGTCAAAACCGAAAAAAGTGATGCAGTTTTTGGAAACCCTGAAAGAGCTAAAGGTGGAATACATTGGGTTGTAGTCGGAACTTGTTTTCTATTATTTGCTTGGCTTTATTATTCATGGGATATCGCAAAGGCATTTTACCCTAGGTCTGCAAATGAACTTTGTCAGGTGGCAAAAGTTAATGAGTCGTTGCTATCTTTAAAGTATCTCTTCCCAATAGAAGAAAGAAGCCATAAAAGTACTGCCCTTATCAAGCGAGAAAACATCAATATAAGTAAAAAAATAACTGAAATACAAAATTCGTCGGATTTAAAGAACCAGGATAAAGAAATTTTCCTAAATCTACTTAATAAGACTCGTCAAACAATTCCATTATTAACTAATGAAAATTATCTAGAAACAGAAACTAAAAATACAATAAATGAACTAACAAATAGAATAAAAGAATTAAAAGACAATTTTCCAAAAGATAGTTTCCCTCCGCGCTTATCAGATGAAGAAGAAAACAAAAGAATTGAAGCAGTAAAAAAACAATTAGGTTGGGGTGCAACTGGCATGGAGGTTCCTCCTCTACCCGAAAGTAAGATTAAAGAATACAAAAATGCATTGAACGATGATCAAGATCTGGAGATGACATATATAAAGGAAATCAAAAAACTTGGTCAAAGAATCGAATATGAAAGCATTTTCCCTCCTAATGCTTTAGATGAAATGGAAAATGCAATTAGAGCTTTTGATAGCGTTCAAAAAAAAGAACAAGGCTCTATTAGGATTAAAGATGTGTTGTTATTTCCAGCTGGAACAATTGTCGCTAGTGGTCCAACTTGTGCAGAAGATGGGCCTGGTAGATGGTTGCCTAAACCATCAGATACCTTTCGAATCTTTGGCGACCTATTAAAACCAAGCGTAGGATTTAAAATGATCCCATTGTTTTGGTATGAAATGATGGGTGTTAATAGAATAGTTGGTTTTATTCTTCCAGATTGGATAGCAGATATATTGCCCGGAAAATATCCTGTTCATACTTCTGATGGAAATGTAGAGCCAAATTTTAAAAGCAAAGTTTTAGATGTCGTAACTGGTGAATTCGAAGCTTTCAAAATACCTGTTCCCATGGGGCATATTTGGGATTCATTCTTACGCGTATTTATAGGGTTGATGCTTGGAGTTATTTTTGGCGTACCTTTAGGCATCTTTATGGGTTTAAATAGATTTGCAAAAGGATTTTTCGATCCATTGGTTGAACTATATAGGCCAGTACCACCTCTTGCGTGGGCCCCATTAGTAATTACTGTCTTTGGAATAGATAACCTCGGAAAAGTATTTTTATTATTTATGGTGTCTTTTTCAATTATGATTATTTCTGCAAGAGCTGGAGCTTCGGGAACGCAACTATCAAAAATTCATGCGGCTCACTCACTTGGAGCATCAAGATGGCAAATACTGCGACATGTCATATTCCCAAATTCATTGCCTGAAATACTAACGGGGCTAAGAGTTGCTGTTGGTATGTGTTGGGGAACATTGGTTGCAGCAGAATTTTTAGCAGGAACTACTGGTATTGGATTTGTTGAAAACGTTGCTAGAAAATATATGCAATATGAAGTTATTTGGATTACCATTTTTGTAATGGGAATGCTGGGACTTTTGTTTGATATTACTCTTCGAAAAATAATAGATAAAACTACTCCTTGGCACGGGAAGGGTTAATTACCAAGCTATAAGATAAATCCTGCTAGGCTTGCAACTCATTATGATCGAGTTGATTGGTATTAGTAAGGGCAAAATATGGATTTGCAAAACGCAACTGAGAGTGAGAAGTTCATAAATCGCCGTGAGTTTATAAAGGCAGCCTCAGTTACTACCTGCGCAGCAGCTACATTTCCGTGGATTGTTCGCCCAGAAGTTTTGGCGGCATCAGGAACCGTCAATGTGTTGATGTGGTCAGATTACCTTACACCAGGATTTTTGAAATCATTCAAGGACAAGACTGGGATTAACGTTAACCACACACCAATCGGTTCGAATGAAGAAATTTTATATAAAATGAAATCCACTGGTGGCCGGGGTGTTGATATCTGTAGCCCGACCAATATGCGTTCTCTACAGTGGGAACCTCTTGGTTTGTTGCGACCGTTTGATCGCAGTCGGATTAAGAACCTCAGCAATGTAAACCCGGCAATGCTGGTGGTAGGAGATCAAGAATGGGACTTTGGTGGTAACGGTCTCCACTGGCTTCCGCATATCTGGGGTACAGAAGGCGTGGCCTGGCGGACTGACAAATGGACACCGCCTCGGGATGGTGAGATACCAAGTTATGGTGATATCTGGCAACCTGATATGGAAAATAAAACCATGATGAGTCCACACTCAGGGATGCTCGGAGCAGGTTTGCATCTTGAAACAACTGGAGCACTGGAAGCGGGTGCCATGCGTAAGGCATATACCGATGAAGCAGCAATGCGTAAGACCTGGGCAGTTGTGACTGATTTCTGCATTAAGAACAAAAGTCAGGTCAAACTATTTTGGAATAATGCTGATACCCAGAGAAACGGTTTAATTAACCAAGGTGTGGTTGTTGGCCAGACCTGGGAAGGTCCACCGATCACCTTGATGCAAAATGGTGCCCCGGTTCAGTACCGAGCTCCGATAGAAGGGTCGCTGGCATGGATTGATGGTATGTCACTTTCGATCGCAGCAGAAGACCTTGATTCGATTTACGCTTTTATCGACTATTGTTTTACACCAGAGCTGGCAGGCAAGTCGATTGATGGTGGTGGTGACAGTGATTGGGGGAGTCATGGCTACAACTCTGCTGTGCTTGGCGCTGATCGTTTTAGTAGCAATAACCACAATAAGATATTTTCATCGGTCTATCCGGGGAATTCTCTATTTAATTTATGGCCGTGGCCAAATGAGCCGCAATGGTATGCTGATGTACGAACAGAATACAGTAAAAAATTTGTTAACGCCTGGCTCGCCCAGTAAAGGGTAGCGGTTGCTATGCTCAAGACCACCTGTATTGGTGCTTATCCAAAGCCGGATTACGTAGACCTTCCGGACTGGTTCAACCATCCCGACGGCCCGGATGCCGCGGACCCGACAGAGCGCTGGTCAGACGCCATGAATGCGCTCGGTAATGATGCGCAGAGGATTCTCAGTAGAGGTGTGCAGGAAGTCATCGCAGACCAGGTTGAGGCGGGGATTGATATTCCGACCGACGGTGAGGTCCCACGCGAGAATTACATCCATTACCACTGCCGTAACATCGAGGGTATTGATTTTGGGGTTCTGACTGAGGTCTCGCTGAGGAACGGCGCTTATAGTGCCCGGTTGCCAACCGTCAATGGACCGGTCAGTGCAGGGAATATTTTTCTGGTGCAGGATTGGAAACGCGCCCAGGCTTGTACTGACAGGCCGGTCAAAATCACGATTCCCGGTCCTATGACCATCACCGATACTACTGCTGATGCGTACTATGGTGACGCCGAGCGGCTTGGTGCCGAGCTCGCAGATGCGTTGAATCACGAAGTGATCGCTCTTGCAGAAGCGGGGTGCACAAATATCCAGGTTGACGAGCCGCTATTTGCGCGAAAACCGGCAGCTGCACTGGATTACGGATTCGAAAACCTGGAGCGTACCTTTCATCGATGTCCCAAGAACGTCACACGTACAGTGCATATGTGCTGCGGCTATCCAGATCGGTTAGACAATCCGGACTATCCTAAGGCAGATCCGGACAGCTACAACAAGCTGGCAGATGCTATCGAATACTCGTCTATCATGGCAGTGTCCATTGAGGATGCCCATCGCCACAATGACTTATCCCTGCTGGATCGGTTCAACCAGACCTGTGTGATTCTGGGTGTGATTGCAGTTGCCAAAAGTAAAGTGGAATCAGTTGGCGAAATCAGAGATCGACTAACATCTGCGTTGGAGCACATTGATGCGGATCGCCTGTTGGCTGCACCGGATTGCGGGCTAGGGCTTTTGAGCCGGGAGCTGGCTCGCTCAAAGTTGGCGAATATGTGTGAAGCGGCACGTACCAGTGGCTGATAAGGCGACCTGGAGTTCAGTTCGACTTGCTGCCCGGAGCTGAAGGGCGTATGAACCAGCCGTCGTTGACGTTGGCAGTATCGTTGTAACCAAAAACGCCTTCAAGCTTGAAAGTAATGCGGTAGTTCAAATCATCACCATCGACGTCAGGAACGTGTACAGCCGGTTCGATCTCCCAGAACAGCCAATCCCGGCTAGTTGTCCTGCGGTATCTTGCCTTGAGAACAACATCGTTCAGTTCTCCCGATTGATTTCGGTAGAAGAGCTCCGCGTCATACGCTATGGCGTGTGGTGTTCTGTCTTAGCCTCTCATAGAGTGTGAAGTACTGATCGAGGCAGATACCGTCATTGCATTTATCGGCGTTGTTCTGGTACCAGTGACTCTGGGTTGTAGGTCGGAAAAAAACCTGGTCGACAAAGGCCAGTCAAATGTAATTTGACCCCGGTATTCAGTTTTAGCTTTAGTGAAATAGTGTAATGAGTTCGTGATGCTGAGAACCCAGCGGCTCGCCCTGTCGAAAGTCAGGCGATGTCGCGCGCGACCAAACAACTGGTAACTGCTGACTCGTTTTCGATTACCAGCATCGAAGTGCATTTACCGAATCGAATCCGTACCGGCTGGCCTGATCCTAAGGCTGATGTTCCGACCTTCGGTACTGACGGGAGTTGTCGAACCATTGTCCTGACCGAAAATGATCTGTAACCGCTGTTCGGTCCTGGGCAGCTCAGCACAAAACTGAGAACCACTTCTGAGCTAGCGCAGACTGATCAACGCGCATTCTGATTTCCCATCGGCCGATAAAGTCGCCCATGCCCAAAGCTGGATTAAAGGCGCTCAAGAGAGTAGCACCCCTAGGCGGATGCAGTTTCAGCCACACCGTGATGCGAATACTGCCTGCTCTATGGAAACTATAGGTGGTCTGCTCCCGCCGTTTTCCGGAGGGGTCGATCCAGTCAACATTGAGGGTATGTTCACCATTGCGCAATCCTTGGATGTCAATCACGGCGAAAATCTTGTCGGCGCAGTTGAATTCATTGCTCAATGACGAGACGGGAACTCCATTCTCAATTGAACTGGTGACAAAGGCATCCAGTGATGTCGCCGCCATGACTGGAGAAACGAGACAACATAGTAGCAGTCCAATCCAGCGGCCGGGTTTGACATGGCAACCGGTCATCTGTTGTTGAGACCTATTAGGCGGCTTTTCGTAACAGCCCCTCGGTTTCAGTGACAGCTGCTGCAAGTTTGTCGAACAGTTCATCGACTTGCGTGTTTTCAATAATGAGCGGTGGGCATATCCCGATCACGTCTCCCGGGAGGGCACGGACGACCAGGCCCCTGGCCAGGGCATTCGCTGCGATAGCAGCTGCAGCCTTTGCCTCAGGTGAGAACTGTGCTCGGCTTGACTTGTCAGACACCAGTTCTAAAGCTGCAATCAATCCAACACCTCGGGCTTCACCAACGATGGAACTGTCCGAGAGCTCACTGAGTCGCTCCAGAAAATGGGGGGCTACAGACTGAACATGACCGATCATGTCTCGCTCTTCGTAGATTTTGAGTGTCTCCAGTGCAACGGCACAGGAAACCGGGTGACCACCATAGGTGTAGCC
This sequence comes from Gammaproteobacteria bacterium REDSEA-S15_B12, assembly GCA_001629395.1. Taxonomy (GTDB): domain Bacteria; phylum Pseudomonadota; class Gammaproteobacteria; order Arenicellales; family UBA868; genus REDSEA-S09-B13. Next base: position 10,394 of record LUSG01000251.1, read on the forward strand.
CATGCCGAATGCACCATGCTTACGGCTTTGCTCCTTGAAAACATCGTAGATCTTCTCAGAGATCATCACCGCTGATATTGGAAGATATCCAGACGACAGTTGCTTGGCGCAAGTGACCATGTCAGGGCGAATATCGTAGGTGTTGCATCCCCACATATTGCCGGTTCGGCCAAATCCACAGATCACCTCGTCAGCCACCAGCAGTATGTCGTACTTGTCCAGCACCACCTGGATTTTTTGGAAATAGGTGGCCGGTGGCAGGATCACGCCGCCAGCCCCCATGACTGGCTCGGCAACAAATGCAGCTACGGTTTCAGGTCCTTCCTGCAGTATGAGCTGTTCCAGACTGTTGGCGAGTCGAGTGGAGAAGGCCTCCTCGCTTTCGCCTGCCTCGCCAAAGCGGTAGAAATTGGGCGTATCGGTCTGCTTCATTCGATCAAGCGGAAGGTCAAAATCATTCTGCATCAAGGGGATCGCAGTCAGGCTGCCACCAGCGACCGTAACGCCATGGTATCCGCGAAGTCTCGAAATAATTTTCTTTTTATCCCTAAGGCCACGACCGTTGTTGTAGTACCAGGCAAACTTGATCGCAGTATCGATGGCTTCTGAGCCTGAATTAAGAAAAAACGCCTTGGTCATGCCGCTGGGAGCGATGGATATCAGACGCTCGGAGAGTTCAATCACCGGCTCTGTGGACCTGTGAGCAAAAGTATGGGAATAGGGTAGATCGGCGAACTGTCGGGCTGCTGCATCAGCCAGCCGGGTCTCGGAGAATCCCAGTGATACACACCACAGACCGGCCAGTCCTTCCAGATACTGGTTGCCTTTGTCATCCCAGACATAGATACCGTCACCCTGGGTGATGACCAACGGGCCCTGTTCCTCATGTGCTGCAAGGTTGGTGTAGGGATGCAGTGCGTAGGCGATGTCGGATGTTCGGTTACTGTTGGGGTTGGAAACCATGGGAGTGACTCCTTAAGCGGCAACCTGATCGATTCTTAATGGGTGCCATGATGTTAGCATGATCAGAATTGTGCACTGTAGTGGGTAGGCGAACAAGGAATACTTGTCCTTGAGCGGCCGAAAGACCACAATTCAGGGTGTAGGAATTAAGACCAGATGGACTGTCAC
>LUSG01000252.1 GCA_001629395.1 Gammaproteobacteria bacterium REDSEA-S15_B12
GCGTTATGCAGAGCTTCTGGGTAGAAAGATCGACGAACACCAGGCCAATGTCTGGTTTATCAACACCGGCTGGACGGGCGGTCCTTACGGGGAAGGTCAGCGCATGGCGATCAATCACACCCGTGCGATCATTGATGCGGCATTAGACGGACAACTCAACGATGTTGAGACTCAGACAGACCCGGTGTTCGGGCTTGAAGTGCCTACGAGCTGCCCGGGTGTGCCGGGCGATGTGCTCGATCCCCGCGGCACCTGGGCCGATTCGGCGGCTTACGATGCACAGGCACTTAAGCTCGCGGGACTGTTTCAGGAAAACTTCACGAAATACGCCGAGGATGTGCCCGAGAATGTACGCAGTGCTGGGCCACTGGCTGCCTGAGTTACGCCACACGTTGACCAATGCCGGCACGGCCGGTGTTCCCGGGTTGTTCTGATGCGGTCACCATTTCTATGACTGAAGCCGACGTTGCCGATATCGCCCGCCGTATTCACGCCCATGATGTATCGTTGTGGGGGGCGACACCTGAAACACAATGTTCTCTGGATGACTACCGCACCCATCTGGGCTCGCGTTCGGTATCTGAGCGATCGGGTAAGATCCGCGGGTGTTTTCTGTCAACGAGTCGTCATCCAGATCAAGCTCACGCGTTTGATCGTTGATCACAACATTCTCAAGGATCGTTCCAAACGTCTGGGTCGTCGCGTATATCTCCGGTTCCTGTTCGGCTGACAGGTTGATCACCTTTGCGTAACAGCCCCCTTCAAAATTGAAAATACCCCCACCGCTCCAGCCGTGCTCGTCATCGCCAATCAGTGTGCGCGAGGCGTCCGCCGACAGCGTGGTTTTTCCCGTACCCGACAGGCCGAAAAATATGGTGGTGTCGCCGCTGGGCCCGATGTTCGCTGAGGCATGCATCGGCAGCACATCTTTATGCGGCATCAGGTAATTCATTACACTGAAGATCGACTTCTTGGTTTCTCCCGCGTAACTGGTACCCCCGATAATCACCAGGCGGCGTGCAAAATTAAGAACGATAAATGTCTCTGAGCGGGTGGCATCGGTTTTGGGGTTCGCGGTGAAGCTTGGCGCGTTGATGACCGTAAACTGGGGTTCATGAACGGCCTTCTGCTCGTCAGTGGCTTCAACAAACATGTTGCGGGCAAAAATGCTGTGCCAGGCGAGTTCGTTGACGATTCGTACGGGCAGGCGATGCTCCGGGTCTGCACCCACATAACAGTCTTGAACATACAGTTCACTGCCTTCAAGGTGTGCCATCATGCGCTCAAACAACGCATCAAACTGAGCGGGTTCATAAGGGGCATTGACTTTGCCCCACCAGATGTCGCCTTCTGTGGTCTCATCCAGAACGACAAACTTATCTTTAGCAGACCGGCCAGTGTGCTGACCCGTGCACACCACCAAGGCGCCGTCTTTTGACACCTTCCCTTCCTGGCGCTTGAGGGCGTGTTCAATCAGTGTGGGTGTGCTTAGGTTCCAGTGAACGGTTCCCAAATTTCGAAGGCCGTGGTTCTCCAGGCCATAGTGACTTTTTACGTTGGACATCTCGGACATATTTACTCCTGTACTAAATTCAACGGCAGCGATTGGGGGTCAGTGCCCGATCACGATGAACCTTAAACACATCGAGTATAGCCCACATTAATACCTCGATCTGGTTCACAAAGTGCATTTAACCCTGTGTTGTTGGAGGCACCCAACCTTCGGGTTCATCACCACCGTCACCAAAGAAAAACGCCTCCATCTGAGCGGCGAGGTAAGCCTTGTGTTCCGGATTGATCGGACTCAAGCGCTTTTCGTTCAACAGCATGGTCTGTCGTTGCAACCACTGTTGCCACCCGGCTTTTGAAACATTGCCGAGAATGCGTTGACCCAGTTCTCCGGGCCAGGGTGCGGCATCCAGTGCCTCGCCCTCACAGCCGAGTACCACGCAGTCCACTCGCAGACTCATCAGATTGTCTCCAGGTTGTTGAGCAGTTTACGTACCGGAGCGGCCAATCCACGCGCCGGTGCAGACCCTGGTTTATACCAGATACGTTCTGCACCGTGCAGCACTTTGTCATCCTGGCCGGCATAACGCACCGGTTGTGGCTGAATACTGAGCTCGAAGTGCGTAAAGCCATGGCGCAGGGCCGGCCAGGGCTGATCAACCGTCACCGCCGTCCCCAGGTACCGCCGGCAGAACGCTGCTGCCGTTTCTTCGGCCGGGCACTCCGGAAAACTCCACAGACCACCCCATATTCCTTCAGCGGGACGCTGCTCCAATAGAACACATCCGTCGGTGTTGCGTACTAGGATCATCGTCACATGACGAAGTGGTCGTTTTCGTTTGGGTCGGGAACCGGGATAGCGGCCTATCTCTTGTCTTGCGTGCGCCTGGCAGCGCGAAGCCAACGGACAGCACCCACATTGCGGATTGCGTCGTGTGCACACCGTTGAACCCAGATCCATGATCGCCTGCGTGTAGCTCGGGACATCTTGCCGGGGTGTACAGCGTTCCGATAAAGCCCACAGTTCGCGGGCCACAGCAGTGTCACCCGGATAGCCCGCTACAGCAAAACAACGGGCCAGCACTCTTTTCACATTGCCGTCGAGTATCGCGTGGCGCTGGCCAAACGCAAAGGCAAGTATCGCACCAGCCGTTGAGCGGCCAATACCCGGCAAGTCCAGCACCTCGTCAAACTGCTCGGGAAAACAGCCGGCCCGCTCATCAACGACCCGGCGGGCTGCGCGATGAAGGTTTCGCGCCCTGGCGTAATAGCCAAGACCCGTCCAGCAGTCCAGGAGTTCATCCTGGGTCGCCGCGGCCAGTGCCGTCACGGTGGGAAAGCGCTGCATGAATTGCCGGTAGTACGGGATTACCGTCGTCACCTGGGTCTGCTGAAGCATGATCTCCGAAACCCAGATCGGATAGGGGTCACATGTACCCTGCCACGGCAAGTCGTGCCGACCATGGTGGCAATGCCACTTAAGCAGTGTTTGTGCAAACATCGGTTCTTCGTCCACAGCGCATCCTGTTCGGTCAGTGGTTACCCCGGTAACCGCGATGGTCACCGCCTAGCAACCTATGGGCATGGACTATAATCAATTTATGAGGAATTTCCGCTTTTGCGTGTGGGTTTTGGTACTGGTTTTAGGCGGCACACGATCGCTGATGGCAGACGCTGTTCTCTCCGGCCATGCGATGACCATGTTCGACAACGAAATCCCAAAGTACGCCGCCACTTTCCCATATTTTGACTACGTTAATCCCACAGCACCCAAGGGCGGCACACTACGACTGGCGGTTGACGGCACCTTTGATAGCTTTAACTCGTTCATTCCCAAAGGCAATGCCGCGAGCACCGGCTCGGTAGAAACGCTCCTGGTCAACAGCGCTGACGAACCGTTTACGGCTTATGGGCTTGTCGCAGAAACCATGGAATGGCCTGCCGATCGCTCCTGGGTCATCTTCAACCTGCGTCCCGAAGCGCGCTGGCACGACGGCACCCCGATCACTGCTGACGATGTGGTCTGGTCGTTTGAAGCCCTGGTGGAAAAGGGTATGCCTTTTTACCGTTACTACTACAGTGCCATCGACAGTGCTGAAGCGCTCAGCACACATCGTGTCCGCTTTAACTTTAAAGAATCTGGCAACCAGGAACTGCCGCTGATTACCGGGCAACTGCCGGTTCTGCCCAAGCATTACTGGGCGTCACGGGACTTCTCCGCCACCACGCTGGACCCCCCACTGGGCAGTGGCCCCTACCGGATTCAGAAGTTTGAAGCCGGCCGCTACATCGTTCAGGAACGGGTGACGGATTACTGGGGTGCAAATCTCCCTGTACGGCGGGGAATGAACAATTTCGACACCATCCGTACCGAATTTTTTCGGGATGCGACACCGATCCGCCTTGCACTCAAAGCCGGTGACATCGACTTCCGGCTCGAGAACCAGTCGAAGGCCTGGGCCGACGACTACAATGTGGCGGTCGTCGATAAGGGCCTACTCAACAAGGAAATGGTCCCGCATCGCCAACCCACGGGCATGCAGGCCTTTGTGATGAACACCCGGCGGACCCTGTTCCAAGACCCTCGGGTTCGGCAGGCACTGGGCTATGCGTTCGATTTTGAATGGTCCAATCGAACCCTTTTCAATGGCCAGTACACCCGCACGACAAGTTATTTCTCAAATTCAGAGCTCGCCTCCTCTGGACTTCCCCAGGGGGAAGAACTCGCGCTGCTGGAACACTATCGTGGCCGTATCCCTGACACCGTGTTCAACCAGGCTTTTAAAATCCCGGTGACCGACGGCAGCGGACGACCACGGGAGAATTTACGCAAAGCCACGGCCTTGCTTAAGGACGCTGGCTGGACCGTCCGCGATCTCAAGCTCATCAATGAAGCCACCGGTGTCCCCTTCACTTTCGAAGTTCTACTGTCCTCTAAGGCGTTTGAGCGCATCGTGCTGCCCTATACGCAGAATCTCAAACAACTCGGGATCGAGGCCAAGATTCGGCTGGTGGACCGGACCCAATATATGGAGCGCTATCGGCAGAAAGACTTCGACATGCTGGTGGCGGTGTGGGGTCAGAGTGAAACCCCCGGCAACGAACAGCGGGAATACTGGGGCAGCGACGCGGCGGATTCTGTCGGCAGCCGCAATCTGGCCGGGATCAAGGATCCTGTTGTGGACGAACTGATTGAACTGCTGGTTAAATCAGACTCCCGCGAACAACTGAACGTGCGTACGCGTGCCCTTGACCGGGTGCTGTTGTGGGGACACTACGTGGTACCCCACTGGCACATACGGGCCGATCGGGTCCTCTACTGGGACAAGTTCAGTCGCCCTGCAACCCCGGTACGCAGTGGCGTCATGAGAAGCCGATGGTGGTACGACACTCAAAAAGCTGCCGCCCTGGAGCAGGCCCGATAATAACCGCCGCTCGGCAGATCTGCTGAGCCCTGCGACAGCACAGACTGGAGACTGAAGATGGGCGCTTACATCGTTCGCCGTCTGCTGCTGATGATCCCCACACTGCTGGCGATCATGATGATCAATTTCGTGGTCATCCAGATCGCCCCGGGCGGACCGGTGGAACAGGTTATCTCCCAGCTGACCGGCGTCGGCAGCGACATTACTGAACGTGTTACGCGGACCGGCACCAGCGAGACGCTGACGTCTAATCGCGGTGACGGGAACACGAGTAAATACCGTGGCGCCCAGGGTCTGGACCCGGACTTCATCAAAGCCCTGGAAAAACAGTTCGGCTTTGACCAGCCGCTGCACTACCGCTTCATCACCATGATGAAAAATTACCTGGTGTTTGACTTCGGCGAGAGTTTCTTCCGGGACCGCAAAGTCGTGGACCTGGTGCTGGACAAGATGCCGGTCTCTATATCGCTTGGCATCTGGACGACCCTGCTGGCCTATCTGATCTCCATCCCGCTGGGCATTGCCAAGGCCGTGCGTGATGGGAGCCGGTTCGACGTGTGGAGCAGTATCGTGGTGATCGTCGGCATGGCCATTCCGGCGTTTCTGTTTGCTGTGTTCCTGCTGGTTTTCTTTGCCGGCGGCAGCTACCTCGACTGGTTCCCGCTGGCGGGCCTGACTTCGGATAACTGGGACACGCTGTCGTGGTGGGGCCGGGTAACCGATTACCTGTGGCACATCACCTTGCCGGTGATTGCCATGACCATCGGCGGGTTTGCTACGCTGGCCATGCTGACCAAGAATTCGTTTCTTGATCAGATCAACCAGCAGTATGTGCTCACTGCACGGGCCAAGGGTCTCTCGCAATCACGTGTGCTGTATGGCCACGTTTTCCGCAATGCGATGCTCATCGTGATCGCCGGCTTTCCCGGTGCTTTCGTCGGTATTCTGTTCACCGGCTCACTGCTCATCGAGATCATCTTCTCCCTCGACGGGCTTGGACTGCTTGGATTCGAAGCGGCCTTCAAGCGTGACTACCCCGTGATGTTCGGGGCTTTATTTTTCTTTTCGCTGCTGGGGCTGATCATGAACCTGATCGGAGATCTGACGTATACGGTGGTCGATCCCCGGATTGATTTCGAGGGCCGTGAGGTATGACAGCTGCGTTTAGCAATTTGAGTCCAATCACCCAACGGCGCATTGAGAACTTCCGGGCCAATCGCCGCGGCTGGTGGTCCATGTGGATATTTCTGGCGCTGTTTGTCGTGTCGCTATTTGCCGAGTTTGTTGCCAACGACAAGCCGCTGTTGGTCCGTTACAACGACAGCTTTTATGTTCCAGTATTCAAGGCTTATCCCGAAACCGAGTTCGGCGGTGATTTTCTCACCGAGGCAGATTACAGCAGTCCGTACGTGGCTGAGCTGATCGACCAAAACGGCTGGATGATCTGGCCATTGATCCGCTACCACCACCGGACCGTGGCCTGGGACCTTACCGGCCCGGCACCCTCACGACCGGACAGCACCCACTGGCTGGGCACCGACGATCAGGCACGCGATGTCATTGCCCGGGTGATTTACGGTTTCCGGATATCGGTGCTGTTCGGATTTACCCTCACCATCATCAGTGCGATCATCGGCGTAGCGGCCGGCGCAATAC
>LUSG01000253.1 GCA_001629395.1 Gammaproteobacteria bacterium REDSEA-S15_B12
TGGTTGTGGTGGTGTTCTGATGTTGCCACCGTTTTATTACAAAGCTGTCGATACCGAGGGTCTATTCGCCAGCTATTCAGAGGTGATACATCGCGTCGGTGATGATCGCCTGAGAGTCTACCTCTACCACATTCCACCGGTTGCACAAGTGCCGATTGGACTTGATCTGATCGAGCGATTGGTCGCGACCTATCCGGATACGGTGGTTGGACTTAAAGACAGCTCGGGTGATTGGGATAACACTAAAGCTATTCTGGATCGTTTCCCCGGGTTTTCTACCTTTGCCGGCTCTGAAGGGTTTCTTCTGGAAACGTTGCGGAACGGAGGTGCTGGCTGTATTACGGCAAGTGGGAATGCCAATCCTGCGGGAATTCGGAAGGTTTACAGTGCGTGGAAAGAGGATTCAACAACTGCAGATGGGCTCCAGTCTCGAATTAGTGAGATTCGAACAACGCTGCAGTCATATCCAATGATACCGGCGCTAAAGGTGATGACGGCACGTTTTACGGACAAACCGAACTGGGCATTAACGAGGCCACCTCTAATGCCGTTAACCGACAAACAAACGAAGGGATTAGTTTCGGACCTAGGCGCAATCAAATTCGACATTAAAAACAATGGCGACTGTGTGAGTGTGTGAATAACCGATTCGTTACAAGCTCTGAGGAGTCGGAAAAGTCGTCAAGCAGCGTCATTCGGTAGCACCAGGACTTTGCCAGATCTGTTTTCGCGGCCAGCATGCTCTAAGGCATCCTTGATGTCGTCAATGCTGTAGGTCGCTGCAATTGGAACGTCGAGAACACCATTAGAGATATCATTGATGAGTTCTTTGTAGAGAGATTCGATCTGTTCTCTGGGCATATCTCGGAGTTGTGTCGCCAGCCAGAATCCGGTGAGTGTAACGTGTCTGAAGACTATCCAGTCGGGCATGACCATGCACGGTTCGCCACTCAACATGCCGTAGTTAACCATCACCCCGCCATCGGCCAGACAGCTGGCCAGCTCTAGACTTGTCTGGCCTGCAACGGCATCAATGGCTAGACGTACGCCATCACCACCGGTTATTTGGTTGACCTGCTCAGCAAGATTGCCTGCGCTAATCAGTACGGCGTCAGCACCGATTGCCTGTAGTGGAGTGATGAGATTTTCACGGCGCACGACATTTATTGTTTTTACTCCTGATTTGGCAGCAAGCCGAATTACACAGTGCCCAACTCCAGAGTTAGCAGCGTCTTGGATAATCCAGTCACCGGGTTTAAGTTCAATATAGTTCCGCAGCATCAGAGCGGCAGTTGCTGGATTAACTTTTAACATAGCAAGCTGAAAAAGATTGTCGGAATCAATATCAATCTTGAGTAGTTCAGCGGCCTTGACTTTGCGTTTTTGAGTCCAGTTCTCCCGGCTCAATAGCATGACCAGATCACCTATTCGAAAGTTCTCGATGGCCGAGCCTACATCGCTGACATGACCAACTGCTTCAGCACCAGGCGTATAGGGTAGCGGGGGTTTGGCCGCGTATTTGCCTTCAATCGTAAGAAGGTCTGCAGGGTTAATTGGGAAAGCAGCAATGTCAACGATGATCTCATCGGGCTCTGGTGATGTCGGGTCCGGAAGTTCAGCGCAGTAGGCAACCTTTGATGCTGGTCCAAAACTATTCATCTGCACAGCTTTTATGGTCATCGGATAAATCTCAAGTTATTGGCGGGTTGTTGGAATGTCGAAGTCCGTAACTCCAACTTCCTGAGCCGTATCAACGATAGCAAACCACACATCGTCGGGTAGTTGAATCCCGTTCTTTGTACGATCGGCGCGTCGTTTTCGTTCTTGGTCCCCGGGTACAAGGACGTCAATGCCTGGTTCGGCAGGCTTGCTGTCCTTGAAAAATTTAATGTAATCCTGGGCTTCCTGGAGGAAACTTTGATCTACATCCAGATGGTTGGGGTTGATATAGATCGAGAGCATGCCGTTCAAAATATATGGTTTATCCGGCCCAGCGCAGCCGCCGCCGGTTAGTGCGCCGGCAAGCATCTCACAGATCAACGCTAAGCCAGAGCCTTTGTGTTCACCCATGGCACGTATAGCCCCATCACCTGATCGAATATCGTTTGTGCGGGTAGGATCAGCGTCCCCATACAGTGCCTTCGGGTCTCCTGTGGGCAGGCCATCTCCTGTAATGAGTGAGTCAGGTGGGAGTGGTTTGCCGCCTGTTGCCGCGACTAACACTTTCCCTTCAGCGACCCGAGAAGTTGCGAAATCAAGGATTAACGGCTCAGCTTTCCCGATCGGGACGCCGATGGTAACGGGATTCGTCGACATCCGCCTTGAAACGCCGCCAAAGGGGGCGACCAGCAAGCTACCAGCTACATTAACAAAATGGATAGAAATCAGACCAGCTTCCACAGCCATTTCTGCCCAATCTCCTATTCGGCCAAGGTGTCCAGACTGACGCAAGGCGATGATCGAGAAGCCCGTGTTCAAAGACTTTTCGATCCCAAGTTGTACGGCCTGTTCACCAATGCTTTGTCCGAATCCTCGGTTGCCGTCGACCACCGCAAAAACATCTGTCTCGGTGATTACAGTTAAGGACTGTCCTGCACAAAGATTGCCTGACTTGAGCCAGCTGATGTACCTAGGAACTCGAATAACACCGTGGCTATCGTGCCCGGTAAGATTGGCTGATGCCAGATGTCGAGCAATTCGCTCACTCTCTTCAGAACTGCAACCTGCCTTGACGAAAATTTGTGTAACAAAAGCACGAAGTAAAGCAACCTCAATTAACATACCTATCCCCCAGGACGTGTAGAAAATGAACGATTTATAGGGAAATGTTCGGGCGCTTGCCGTTGAAAACGCTAAATCTAATGCCCGATCTGGAAGTTATTGTTCCCTCGATCTTTTCCTCGCAGTAGCCACAGTGGTCGAGTTGCAAAATTAACCAGGTAGCCCGACCCTTCACTGGTTTCATAAAGTGAACGATTAAAATGGCTGGTAGCTGGCATATAGCGAATGGCAACACCTGCTCGACGTTTGCCTGAAGTATTGGGATTAGAGCCATGGATGAGGAAAACGTCATGTAGGGAAAACTGTCCCGGATGAAGTTCAATATCCACAGCATCGTCTAGATCAATACGCGAATCATCCACATGTTGGTTGAGCACCAGATTTTCCCGATCAGATTTTGAATGCTCATAATAGCGTTGTCCGGTATGCGAACCGGGAACAACGCGCAGACAACCATTACCAACATTGCTGTCATCAATAGCTATCCAGGCCGTACAAGTCGCGAGCGGTTGAATTGGCCAGTAGTGGCCATCCTGGTGCATAGGTACTTCCATACCATCGGAGGCTGGTTTACAGAACACCTGACATCCCCACAGAATGATGTCAGGGCCAATCAACTGTTCTATCCGATCGAGTATCTCTGGATGTTGAGCTAGTTCCAGCCATGCGCTGTGACCCCTGACTCCTTCGTCATTCAAGCGATCGATGTGAGCACTGACCAGATGTTCGGGACGTACTAAAGGATTAAGGTCGATTGTTTCTTCCAACGCAGAATTGAGTGTGTTGATAGTTTCGACGGGTAGTGCATAGTCTGGCACGACATACCCGTTCTGATGAAAACGTTTTACTTCAGATTCGGTTAATGGCTCGGTCATTGTCAAATCCTTGCTGGGTGTCAATGTCTGTTGAAAAATAACCAACTCTATGGTGAATTGTTCTGCGGAATGCTTTTAAAGAACTACCTTGCGCGTTTGGTGTTTACCAGCTATTGCGACGATCTCTAAGTTTTACAAAGACAGTCTTGGGATCGGGATTGTCTGGGAGGTCTGGATAATGTTCTCTGAGCCGATTGATAATCGTAGGATTTTGGAGACGAAAAAATGTATTGATTTCTTTCTCTAGTCCGAGCGTTGAAATAAGAGAATGTTCTGGGTCTTTTGTGCCATTTTCACTCAGCAGGGCACGAGCTTTTTGGTTGTCTGGTTCACGGTCAAGCGTGAATTCTAGGTTATTCTCCCAATAGTCGTGACCGGGATAGACACGCGTGTCGTCGGGTAGCTTGGAAAGTTGTGTAGCAAATGTGTCATAGAGTTCTTCTGGATGTCCTCCATTATGGCAATTTCCAGCACCAGCGTTGAATAGGGTGTCGCCACAGAAAATCGCGCGGTGATCAGAATGTGAGAGAAGGCACACATGGCTCATTGTGTGACCGGGCGTGTCGAGGACTTCCAACTCAATTGTCTTTCCTACCTTAACGATATCACCTGCTGTCAGACCCTGATCCATGTCTGGTATCGAAGCCCTGGCATTGGCGTGAGCGATAATACGTGCGCCGGTTGCGGCAACCATTGGAGCGTTTCCTCCAATATGATCACCATGTTCATGAGTATTGAGAATCTGTGTGATTTCCCAACCCATCGACTGAGCTTTGGCTAAACACTTCTCGTGATCGAGCGGATCCACTGCAAGAGCCTCACCTGACTCCGGGCAGGCGATTAGATAGTTGAAGTTTCTCCAGGCATTTGCGGTCCAAATTTGCTCGACAATCACAGGGTAGTCCTCATAGTGTGTATGATATGAATCTAACTTAGATTAGTGTACCGCGGATAGAATGTAATTCTAAGTATTCTCAGTCCAATGCGGGGAGTTGATCTGCATGTTTGGATAAATTAGGCATGATGTTGGTCGCTAGGGTTTTCATCGATGATTGCCACAGATTTTTATCATCCCAGTCATGGGCTACCATCACGAGCGTGCCAAATCTACCCAATGTGTCAGTCATTTCAATTAATCGATCAAGTACGGTAGAAGCAGATCCAGCGATGACACAATCGATAAGTGCTTGCGGAACCTCGAGCAATGTATTGAGAACTTCAATCGGTTCGTCTTGTTTGTCACGAAATTCTTCAATCTGACGTACACCACGGATGTAACGGTAGTAATAAGCGAACGTGCCATCTGGATCGGAAAGTAGATCCTCGGCTTGTGAATCGCTATCAGTTACTAGAATGTTCCTACATACCCGCCAAATATCACGGTCAGCTGGTGCCCCCATGTCTTGCCTGGTTTGAGAGTAGTCTTTCCACTGCGCAGTCACATTTTCAATTGGAACAAAATTTGCAGATATTGGAATGAAAGAGCGTTCAGCAATAGTCTGAGCGGTCAGTCCTCCGGGTCCAACCATGGCTAGAGCGATGGGTGGATGGGGACGTTGAAATGGTTTAGCCATTGACCCTACACCGTGACTCAGCCAGACCCGATTTTCTAAAGCGAATTCATAATGTTCACCGCGGTGCTCCAGTGGTGCCTCTTCTTGCCAAAGCCGGGTCATGAGGTCGAGTCCTTCCAGGGCGATCAGATATCGTTCTGGCATTTCCTTGTTGCCGAAGAGTTCTGCATCACTCATAAGCCCGCCTGGCCCGATTCCTAGAATTAGTCGGCCGCCACTCAGTTGGTCAAATTGAGCCACTTCCGCTGCAACAATGACCGGATTGTGGTAGGGCAGGTTGATCACGCCAGTCGCGAAGCGGATTGAAGGTGCATCCCGGAGTAAGGTGGCCATAAACATTAACGGAGATGGGATTTGTTCCGCTTTGGTTGTGAAGTGCTCCCCGATCCAGGCTTCTGAAAAACCTAGCTGGTCGGCCAAAATAATTGCCTCACGATCTTCGTCCAGGGCTTGTAACCACGGTTTTTCGGGCCGATGAACGGGTTGTGCGAAAAGGCCAAGTTCCATATGAATACGTAACTGTCTGTTTCGACGCTATTTGTATCGACTTAAGTCTCTACGATCAGAGTGATTCAGGGCGGTCACACTATCTGATTTAGCAGGGTTGTTTCATTGTCCCACAGTCTTCCTAGATTTTCCCAGAGAATATCGATAACATTTTCTTCATATTTCCGGGTCTCACCACCGGTGTGTGGTGTGATGATCAAATTTTCAAAAGACCAAAACGGTGATGAGTCTGGAAGCGGCTCATCATTGAAGTGATCAATCGCGGCTCCCGAAATAGAGTTTTGAGTCAGCGCCGATAGGAGGGCAGATTCATCAACGCAGCCTCCTCGCGCAACATTGACCAGATAGGCCGACTGCTTCATCGTATGGAAAGCTTGGCTATTCATGAGTTCGCGGGTTTGGTCGGTCAGAGGACAACAAAGAACGACGACATCTGCGCGAGCGAGTTGATTAGAAAATTCTTGTGGGGGCACAACCTCGTCAGCAGGCCCCCGGTAGCCATCAATGTTACGCTTGACGCCGATGACGGTCATACCAAAGGCTTTGGATAGTGCGGCCAGTCGATTGCCAATGGCACCAAGCCCAACAATCAGTACGGTATGACCACAGAGGTCATCTTCACGCATGCTGATATCTGAAATCATGCTGCGCCAGATTTTCTGCTTCTGGTTGTCTCGACCCGTGTGAAGTTGCCGGCATAGAGCAAGAATTAAACCCATAGCATGGTGGCTGACAGCATCTGCATTGACCCCGGTCGCGTTCGCAAGACTTATGCTGCGGGCTTTCAGTGTATCCAATGGAAACTGGTCATAGCCCGCGCCAATCGACTGGATATATCGAAGACGGGGCGCATGATCGAGGTAATCATTGTTCCAAAATCCCGAGATGACCAGTACATCTGCAGTGGGTAACTGGGCCTTAGTATCTTCAGGGGTCCAGGCTTGAGAATGACTGATGCCTGTGTTGCGCAATGTGAAACAATGACCCATCCGGTAGGCCGAATGTGAGAATAGGATACGCAGTTCGGTTTTGGCGGGAAATTTGTCCATGTTCTTAGGTACTTAAATACTGGAATGGGTGTGTTGAGTTAATCCGTAAATATGGCCGTTGGACGGAGCACGTGCAAGCATCAACTGAAGAGCTTTTTCGCGATAGAATGATGATATGAATAGTAGTCATCCTGTGTCACGAACAGCCCTGGTTACCGGTAGTGGACGAAATATCGGACGAGCGATTGCTGTAGCGATCGGTAAACAAGGCCACAATGTGGTGATTAATGGTTCTCATGACCGGGTCGCTTGTGAGTCTGTCGCAACCGAAGTCGAACAGGCAGGTGGCCAAGCTGTTGTGGCAATGGGAGATGTTGGCAGCCGAGCCTCATTTGATCAACTGATCCAAGTTGCTCAAGACACGTTCGGCTCAGTTGATATTCTGGTTAACAATGCGGCCATCCGACCAGAGAAGCCCTTTCTTGATACCACTGACGCGGATTGGCATCGTGTGCTGGATGTGGATCTGAACGCGGTCTTTTATGGTTGCCGTGCTGCATTACCTGGGATGGTCCGTAATAACTGGGGTCGAATAATCAATCTGACTGGAATGAATGCGATTCATGGCTACTCAGGTAGAGCACCTGTCTCGGTCGCTAAACATGGAGTCTGGGGGCTAACGAAGGCATTGGCCAAAGAATTTGGCCCCAATGGCATTACTGTGAATGCGATTTCACCGGGTCCAATTCGCCCTGAGCACGACGACCCGATCCAATCTCAACACCTTTTCGGACAAGTTGGACGGATTCCTTTGGGACACCTAGGGGAGCCATACCATATCGCATCGCTGTGTGCCTACCTGATCTCTGACGGAGGTGGTTTCGTGTCCGGTCAAATGATCGCCTGTAACGGTGCAGCGGAAACTTAAAGCCATCTCTATCTGTCACATTTTGAATTTGAGATGGTAGCTAACAAGATCGCTATTCTGAGTCCCGGAGATATGGGACACGCCGTGGGCCGGGTACTGTCTGAGCATGGGTTCGACATATTGACGCATCTTGAGGGACGCAGTGAACGTACCCGGGCTCTTGCGCAAGATGCCGGCTTTCGGATCAGCACCTCGCTGAATGAGTTAATCATTGAGGCGGACCTTGTGCTCTCCATACTGCAGACTGTAATGCTATTTCACCTATGCGCTCGGAATATATCGGTCGAATTGTCGAATCAGCAGGTGGTAGGTACATCGATGCCTCGATAATTGGTCACCCGCCAGGGCGAGACGGAGCACCTCGATTTTATGTAAGCGGATCCTATGCCGATTCCATGATGGAACTTGATGGAAAAGGCATCGTCGTAAAGAATCTAGGCAATGACATTGGCCGAGCATCGGGAATAAAGATGTGCTATGCGGCGCTGACCAAAGGCACCAGCACGCTTCACGTTGCGTTGCTGACAGTCGCTGAATCGCTCGGGCTGAGTGCCGAGTTACATGATGAGTTGGCTTATAGCCAAAAGGGGGCATTAGATAGTATGAAATCGGGGATTTCGAAGTTGCCACCTAACGCCCATCGCTGGATCGGTGAGATGGAAGAGATTGCAGAAACGTTTGCTGCTGAAGGAATGACGCCAGACTTCCATTTGGGTGCCGCAGCCATCTATCGGCTGCTGGAACAGACACCCTATGCGCTAGAAAGTCCCGAGAATATCGATCCGAATAGGACGCTCGCCGAGACTATTGCTGCCACGGCTGCACAGTTGCCCAAATCAGGGATAGTGGGTTCTAAGAAAGTAGATCAACCGGTAGATACCGACTGAAAGCAATTTACTGAATTCTAGGGGGAGGATGAAATATGAGAATTGATGCGAATGGAATTTCAATCCACTATTCAATCGAAGGGCCTGATGATGGACCTGTTGTTGTATTGAGTCACTCTCTGGCTGCTAACTTGGCAATGTGGGATTGGCAGATGCCCGTACTAGAAGATTTTCGGGTTGTGCGCTATGACACCAGGGGTCATGGTGGCACGGATGCTCCGGCAGGTGAATATACACTGGAGATGCTGGCTGATGATCTGTTTGGTTTCCTTGATGCATTAAATCTCGATACGGTTCATTATGTTGGTCTGTCCATGGGTGGGATGATTGGTCAGACAGCTGCCCTCAAAGATCAAAGTCGGTTTCTTTCTCTCGGTTTGTGTGATACGTCAAGCGTGGTTCCGTTGGCAGGTAAGGAAGCCTGGACTGAAAGGATTGCTGTAGCACGAGCTGAAGGAATGGAGGCGGTCATACCTTCGACTATTGAGAGGTGGTTTTCTCCTGAGTATCAAAAAAATGAAAGTGGTGAGGTGGACAAAATTCGGGAAATGATCCGGTCTACACCGGTAGACGGGTTTTGCGGTTGTTGTCATGCGATCATGGGGCTCGACCTGACAGATCAATTGTCGGTAATTACTCTACCCACACTGTTGGTGGTGGGGGAGGATGATCCTGGTACGCCTGTCTCTGCTCACGAGGTAATCCAAGGAGAGATCGTTGGTTCTGAGCTTATTGTGTTACCGGGGGCTCGACATTTTTCTAATGTTGAACAACAAGGCGCGTTCAATGAGGCAATTGCTACTTTCCTAAAGGCGCAGCTCTGACTCATTTATCTGGAGGCCGATTATGAATTCTTTCAATCTCTCTGGTCGGGTAGCTGTTGTGACTGGAGGAAACGGCGGTATTGGTTTAGCAATGGCCGAGGGTTTGGCGAGTGCAGGCGCTGATATTGTGATTGCGGCTCGGGACTCAAAGAAAGGGGCCAAGGCACTGACCATTCTTGAAAGTTTCGACGTACGGTCAACGTTCATTCAGGTTGATGTTCGAGATTCCCATTCAATCAGTGATTTAGTCGAGTCAGTCGTGCGTGAATTTGGTGGGTTGCATATTCTCGTAAACAATGCAGGAACCAACGACCGCAAGCAGCCAGAGGAATATGCGCTTGAGGAATGGCAGACAATAATTGATACCAACCTAACCAGTGCGTTCGTCGCTAGTCAGAAAGTGTATCCCCACATGAGTCGAACGGGCGGAGGCAAAATCATCAATATCGGGTCAATGATGTCGATCTTCGGGGCTTCGTTCACGGTTCCTTATGCGTCAAGTAAGGGTGGAATCGTACAAATGACCAAAGGGATGGCCTGTGCCTGGGCTAAAGACAACGTGCAGGTTAATGCTGTGCTACCTGGATGGATCGATACGACCCTTACTCGTGAAGCACGGCAGCAGGTGGAAGGCCTACATGATCGTGTCGAAGCAAGAACGCCTGCAGGTCGATGGGGGGTTCCTGGCGATCTTGCCGGAATTGGAGTGTTTCTTGCCTCATCGGCATCTGACTTTGTGACCGGTACAGCAATACCCGTAGATGGTGGGTACTCTGTACAAGGTTAGTAAATCGTGGCAAATGTCAGAATCCAGTTCACACGCTTTTCAGCATTCTATTCACCACTGATTGCGACCGTTGCAGGTGGATTTCTTGAAAAAGAAGGTCTAGAGGGCGATCTTAGTGTAGCTGAGCACGGTGTATCTGCCCTTGAAGCATTGTTCCGCGGCGATGTCGATTTGGTGCAATCTGCGCCCAGTCAGGCTTTCGCATCAGCCGAAAAAGGCAAAATGCCCCCAGCTGTACACTTCGCGCAAATTAACAATACCGATGGATTCTTTATTGCAGGTCGAAAGGCCGATTCAAGTTTCACTCTTAAAGATCTCAAAGGTAAACGTGTAATTGTTGATCACGGTGGGCAACCGCTGCATATGTTTAACTATGCATGTCATAAAGCGGGGCTTAAGTTGAGTGAGTTTGATGCAATCGATGCAGGTTCTGCGGATGATATGGTTGCGGCATTCAAGGGGGGTGAAGGTGATTATGTTCACTTGCAGGG
>LUSG01000254.1 GCA_001629395.1 Gammaproteobacteria bacterium REDSEA-S15_B12
CCCTGGTGGTGAATGAGGAAACCCTTGCCATCGAGGCGATGCGAGAGGTACAGCCCGGGGGACATTACTTTGGGACTAGCCACACGATGGAACGCTACGACAGTGCGTTTTATTCCCCGGTGGTGTCCGACTGGACCAACTTCGAGAATTGGAAAGAAGCCGGAGGTCTGGACGCGGCACAACGCGCCAACGCCATCTGGAAGCAGGCCATCAACGACTATGAACAGCCGCCGCTGGATCCGGCTATCCTGGAGGAACTTGAAGACTACGTTAAACGGCGCAAGCGTGAACTCATTGGTGCTGATGCGGTACTGCGATAACATCCCTTTAATCGCTGAGTGACGTATTAAGCCATGATCAATCGCCTGATAGGCTTTAAGCAACTCTGTCTGGATGGGACATGGCTGACATAAATCTACTGCCTCAGGATGACGCCACGAACGGCTGGAACAATATCCTGCCGACGCGGATTCCGAACCTGCCGTTAACAGACGCCGTAAGTGCTGACTGGGTAATCGTCGGTGCGGGGTTTGCAGGTCTGGCTGCGGCACGACGCCTCGCCGAGAACCGACCGGAAGATCACATCATATTGTTGGAGGCACAGGAGCTTTCCGGCGCAGCCTCGGGTCGCAACGCCGGCTTTGCAATTGACCTTCCCCACGGTCGCCAACTTCAAGACGAACTATCCGTGATGCCAAGACATACGCGGCTTGCACGAAGTGCAATGGATTATCTCCAGCATCAAGTCGATACCCACGGTATCGAGTGTCAATGGAGTCCCAGAGGGCAATACCACGGCGCGGTATCTGCACACGCCTTTAAAACCGATATAGAGCCATTTGCGAGCATACTTGACCAACTTGGCGAGCCTTACCGACTGCTCGATCGTCAGCAATTGGCGGCTGAAATTGGCACAAGTTACTACCATGGCGCACTTTATGCCCCAGGGGCAATTCTGATGAATCCAGCTGCACTGGTTCGTGGGCTCGGTGACAGCCTGCCCGAAAACGTCACAGTTTATGAAAACTCACCCGTGATACAAGCCGATTATGGTGGGACGATTACGCTGACGACGAACACTGGGTCTGTGCAAGCACGACAGCTCATACTGGGCACGGGAATCTACACGGAAGACTTTGGGTTTTACAAAAGATCGTTAATTCCGATCGCTCTATCAGCAAGTCTATCTCGGTCGCTTACGATTGACGAACAAAAAGCTCTGGGTGGTCAAGAAGACTGGGGGCTCACGCCGGTGGGTATGCCGGGCGTAACGATGCGTTACACGCAAGACCACCGTATCTTGATTCGTCAGAAGGTTGAGTACGGTCCGGGTTGTCGTAGAAGCGATGCCTACCGGAAACGTCTTCGTGTGGTCCACCAGGACCGCTTCAACGCACGTTTTCCGATGCTGCCTGAGGTCACGATGGAACACACCTGGACGGGATTCGTATGCGCCGCCCAGAACCAGGGCCATGGGTTTGGGAAAGTTGCAGACAATATCCACAGTGCCGTATGCCAGAATGGTATTGGCGTAACCAAGGGAACAATCAGCGGACTGCTGGCAGCGGACCTCGCCTGTGGACGAGATAATCCTCTGATCGCGGACCTACAAAGTCTGGGCACACCGAATCAACTGCCGCCACAGCCTTTGCTTGGCCTCGGCGTTCGAGCAAATCTTGCCTGGCGACATTGGATGGGACGGGCAGAAAAGTAATAGACGACTATCCTCGTTTAACCAAGCAAACCATTTGATGCTCCGTGAAGAAAACGAGATTACCGTCTACCCATCACTATCGATCGTTTCTGGGTCTCCCGACGGAAATTCATCAGTCTTTCTGGTTGAGCCAGACATCTCCGGTGGCGACGTCGAATAGAACGTGACACACCTTTCATCGGCCTCGTAGATGAATGTTTCATCAGCCGGTATCCACAATAGATCACCGGGACCAGCCCGCCAGCGTTGGTTATCCTGCCTGAGGCTCATCGAGCCTGATACCACATACAAAACCTCATCGTATCCCGTCACCGTATGCTCGACCGAACAGGACTCAAAGGCGGCAAATCCTGCACCCATCGATCTGCTGAATCCTGCATTGACCACTGGTACCGTCACAATCGGTTTTGATAGATCGAGATCCTGATCCTCTAATCGAAACACTTTTATGTCGCTCATGGTTTGTCATCTCCCAGTCGGTGTTATCTAATCACTCAAGCGTCCTGCCGCACAGGCCATTAAACCAAAAGACTTGAGTACTGTCTGGGCGTGGTTAAACTAACCGTCTGACGAGAACGTTGTAGCGCTTGCAACAAAAACAAGAATACCATTTATGACAACAACTGCCGATCTGATTGTTCAGGGCTTACAAGACCTTGGTCTATCGCACTTGTTCTGCCTGCCCGGGGTTCAGAACGATGATTTTTTCGATGCCTTATCCCCGCACCGTGATACGGTTCGGCCCATCCAGGTACGACATGAACAGGCCGCCGGCTACATGGCATTAGGCGCCTCGCTCGCCACCGGCAAACCTCAGGCTTATTGTGTTGTGCCCGGACCCGGCTTCCTCAACACCACCGCTGCCCTGTCC
>LUSG01000255.1 GCA_001629395.1 Gammaproteobacteria bacterium REDSEA-S15_B12
AGGGATTACGTTTCGCTATTCGGGAAGGTGGTCGTACTGTGGGTGCTGGTGTCGTCACCAAGATCCTCGGATAGCTAACAGCTTTTACTAACACAGGAACAAGCGAATGGCGGCTAATGTCGACAATCAGAAGATACGTATACGCTTAAAAGCATTCGATCATAAAATGATCGACCGTTCTGCTAGTGAGATTGTTGATACGGCCCGTCGTACTGGTGCCATAGTTCGGGGCCCGATTCCATTGCCAACACGAAAAGAACGTTACAACCTGCTCCGTTCACCGCACAAGTACAAGACATCGCGAGACCAGCTTGAAATCCGCGTGCACAAAAGAATTTTAGACATCATCGAGCCTACAGAAAAGACAGTTGATGCGCTGATGAAACTTGATCTTGCCGCTGGTGTAGATGTCGAAATAAAGCTGAGTTAGGCACCACCGAATAACATGGAGTAATTGAAATGCCCCTGGGTCTAATTGGTCAGAAAGTCGGAATGACCAGAATCTTTGACGAAACCGGTGTGTCTACGCCGGTTACGGTCATTGAGGTTGAGCCTAATCATGTGACTCAGGTTAAAACTGACGATACGGACGGATATAACGCCTTACAGGTTACGGTAGGAAGCAGACGGCCGAACCGCGTGACAAACCCGCTGAAAGGGCATTTTGCGAAGGCCGGTACTGCGCCCGGTCGTGGCCTATGGGAGTTCCGGGTAGATGCCGAGATTGCAAGTCAGTACGACGCGGGTGCAGTAATTCCGCTCGAGTTATTTGAAACGGGGCAGAAAGTCGACGTATCTGGTACGTCAATCGGACGTGGTTTCGCCGGTGCCATGCGCCGCCATGGCTTCAAGGGTGGTCGAGCAACCCACGGTAACTCGAAAGCACATCGAAAACCAGGATCAATCGGCCAGAACCAGTATCCCGGGCGTGTTTTTAAGGGAAAGAAAATGGCTGGGCACATGGGCAATATGGGCCGGACACAGCAGAACCTAGAGGTGGTACGCATCGATGCCGAGCGTAATCTCATTTTGGTTCGTGGCTCAATTCCGGGACCGCGAGGATTTGATGTTGTTATACGGCCTTCGGTGAAAGGGCCGACGGCTCAAGCTAGTTAAATACTAAAGGACACTAGGTAGTGGAACTTTCTGTGATTAAGTTAGATGGTACGACAGGTCAGCAACTTGCCGTCTCGGAAGATGTTTTTGCAACCGCCTTCCGCGAACCCCTGGTCCACCAGGTTGTCGTGGCTTATATGTCGGGTAGACGATCAGGTACCAGTTCACAGAAAAACAGATCCGACGTCAGCGGTGGCGGTTCGAAACCCTGGCGGCAGAAGGGTACTGGCCGAGCGCGGGCTGGAACAATTCGAAGTCCGATCTGGCGTGGAGGAGGCCGGGCATTTCCAGCAACGGCAAGAAGTTATAGTCAGAAAGTTAACCGTAAGATGTATCGAGCTGCGCTCAGATCAATACTGTCGGAACTGATTCGTCAGGAACGCCTACGGGTTTGCGATGAATTTCAGGTTTCTCAGCCTAAAACTAAAGTCATGACTGATGTTCTTGCTCAGCTCGGGTTAAACGGTCGTGTGTTGTTGGTTACTGCTGATTATGATCAGAATGTTTCTCTCGCTGCAAGAAATCTACCAGGAGTCGAGGCCGTTGAGGTGGCGCAGGTCAATCCTGTCAGCTTGGTCGGCAACGAGACAGTGGTATTTACTGCTGATGCTTTAAGGAAAATCGAGGCGTCTTTGCAATGAATGTAGAAAGATTACATCAGATTTTACGTCGCCCGATTGTTTCTGAAAAAAGTACTAATGCTGCTGACAGTGGTCAGCAGGTGGTGTTTGAAGTATTGACCGATGCCACTAAGAACGAGATCAAAACAGCTGTTGAGAGTCTGTTTGAGGTCAGTGTTGAGGGTGTTCAGGTGATTAATGTTCGGGGAAAAATAAAACGATTTGGGAAAACACCAGGAAAACGGACCAACTGGAAAAAAGCCTACGTACGTTTAGCTGAAGGTGATGACATCGACTTTCTCGGAAGTGGTGCCTGAGTACTCAACGAGGAAATAGGACAGGAATTATGGCAGTCGTTAAACAGAAACCCACTACGCCGGGTCGACGGGGAATGGTTAGGGTAGTGACGCCTGGGTTGCATAAAGGCAGGCCGCAGTCAGGATTGGTCGAAGCCAAGAAGTCTATCAGTGGACGAAACAACGCGGGCCGGATTACGGTTCGGCACCGTGGCGGGGGACACAAACGTCACTACCGCATTATTGATTTTAAGAGAACAAAAGACGGTATACCGGCGACCGTAGAACGCATCGAATATGATCCGAACCGAAGCGCACATATCGCACTTTTACTCTATAGAGATGGCGAGCGGCGATACATAATCGCACCGCGTGGTCTTTCTCAGGGGGACCAGGTCCAATCTGGCGAGGACTGTCCGATTCAGACTGGAAATTCACTGCCTTTGAGAGTGATTCCGGTGGGTACAGTGGTCCACTGTGTAGAGCTCAAGCCTGGTAAAGGCGCCCAATTAGCTCGGTCTGCGGGATCGTCGGTTCAGTACCTTGGGCGAGAAGGCAACTATGCGCTAATGAGACTGCGTTCTGGAGAAATGCGACGAGTACATCTTAACTGTCGAGTGACTATCGGCGAAGTAGGCAACGCAGAGAACTCACTGCGTAAGTTGGGCAAAGCTGGAGCAAAACGATGGCGCGGTATTCGACCTACCGTCCGGGGTGTTGCGATGAATCCGGTTGACCATCCTCATGGCGGGGGAGAAGGAAGAACCTCCGGCGGGCGAGATCCGGTCACTCCATGGGGAGTGCCAACGAAAGGCTACAGAACACGTAATAACAAGCGGACTGGAACAATGATCATCCGTAGAAGGAAGAAGTAACCATGCCTCGTTCAATTCGAAAAGGGCCGTTTGTGGATCACCACCTCTGGTCCAAAGTCGTAAAGGCAAATGAAGACGGCTCACGTCGACCGATCAAGACCTGGTCCCGACGATCGGTCATCATGCCAGAGTTCGTCGGTCTTACAATTGCGGTCCACAATGGGCGCCAGCATGTGCCGTTGCTGATCACTGAGAACATGGTGGGCCATAAGCTTGGCGAATTTGCGTTTACCCGAACTTTCCGCGGTCATGCGGCAGACCGAAAAGTAAAATAGTCAGGAGGACGAACGCAAATGGAAGTCAGGGCTGTCTCTCGCTACATACGGATTTCGCCGCAGAAGTGCCGCCTGGTCGCTGACCAGGTCCGCAGCCTGCCAGTAGGTCAGGCGCTTTCATCACGGTAGATGAGGGACCTGTGTTAAAGCGGTGGCGACCTCGGGCCAAAGGTCGTGCAACACCGATTATCAAACGAACAAGCCATATCACCGTAGCGGTGAGTGACGAAAGTGAGGGGGAAGACTGATGGGTCAAAAAATACATCCAAACGGTTTCCGCCTGGGGGTCATACGTGATTGGGATGCAAAATGGTTTGCCAGCCGTCGGGACTACGCGAAGAATCTTGTTGCTGACCAAAAGATACGAGGTTTTCTACGCAAGCAGTTGGCTAATGCGGCTGTCAGCAAGATAGAACTTGTTCGTGCAGGCGAAAACCTAAATGTTACGATCCATACTGGTCGGCCGGGTATCGTGATCGGTAAAAAGGGTGAGGATATAGAACGTTTGCGACGCCAGGTACTGGACATGAATAACCAAGTCCCAGTGCAGATTGCTGTAGAAGAGATTCGAAAACCAGAACTCGATGCCAGGCTGGTGGCCGAGAATGTCTGCCAGCAGCTGGAAAAAAGAATTATGTTTCGCCGGGCCATGAAACGAGCCGTGCAGAATTCAATGCGCTTGGGTGCTAAAGGCGTGAAGATTATGATTGCGGGTCGTCTAAACGGCGCCGAGATAGCCCGTACAGAGTGGTACCGAGAGGGCCGTGTCCCGTTACACACCCTGCGCGCAGACGTCGATTACGGCTTTGCCGAGGCGCAGACAACTTACGGTGTCATCGGTGTCAAGGCATGGATTTTCAAGGGCGAGATCATGCCAGGCGAAGCTGAAGCCGAATCGGCGCAGAGACCCCAGTCCGGGGCAACCACCTGATTGAGGTGACTACGTAATGCTGCAACCAAAAAGAACAAAGTTCAGGAAACAGCAAAAGGGCCGCAATAGGGGTCTTGCTGAGCGTGGCAATCGGGTCAGTTTTGGTGATTATGGGCTCAAGTCTACTGACCGTGGTCGTTTGACCTCACGTCAGATCGAGGCCGCACGACGGGCGATCAACCGTTATGTGAAGCGTGGTGGCCGTGTATGGATCAGAGTTTTTCCCGATAAACCAATATCAAAAAAGCCATTAGAAGTCCGAATGGGTAAAGGGAAGGGGAATCCTGAGTACTGGGTAGCACTCGTTCAGCCTGGAACCGTGATTTACGAGATTCAAGGTGTAGACGAAGCGTCGGCAAGAGAGGCGTTCAGGCTGGCAGGAGCCAAGTTGCCGGTACGAACTACCTTTGTAAGTCGGCAGGCGGCGTGATATGGCAGACAAGTCGGTAAAAGAGATGGGCAAAGCTGAGCTTGAAACAGAGTTGCTTGAATTGCGTAAGGAGCAGTTCAACCTGCGTATGCAGAGCAGTACAGGACAAATGACTAACTCCTCCAGGTTCAAAGTGATTCGCCGCGAGATAGCACGGATTAAGACACAAATGAATGACATTAATAGAGCTGAAGCATGACAGAGCAGAATACCAGTCAGGCGGCAAAAAGAACGCGAACCTTCCAAGGTAGCGTTCTGAGTGCCAAGATGGATAAAACCATAACAGTTCTGGTTGTTAGACAGGTCAAACATTCGCTGTACAAAAAATATATCCGCCGATCAACGAAAGTACATGCGCATGATGAGCAAAATGAATGCCATGAAGGTGACAAGGTAATCATCGAAGAATGCCGGCCATTGTCGAAGAATAAATCTTGGCGCCTTGTAAAGGTTCTTGATCGTTAAGAGTATCGGGGCAGACTAAATGATTCAGGTTGAAACAATGCTGGATGTGGCAGACAACAGTGGTGCTCGCCGTGTTCAGTGTATTAAGGTGCTCGGCGGCTCTAAAAGACGCTATGCCGGTGTTGGGGATATTATTAAGATCACCATCAAAGAAGCAATCCCAAACAGCCGAGTCAGAAAAGGAGAGCTGTTCAACGCGGTTGTCGTGCGTACTCGGCACGGTGTCCGAAGGCCAGATGGATCGCTGATCAGATTTGATCGTAATGCGGCTGTATTGCTGAACGTACAGAACCAGCCAGTCGGTACGCGAATTTTTGGCCCGGTAACCAGAGAGCTTAGATCTGAGCAGTTCATGCGGATCATTTCTCTTGCGCCCGAAGTGTTGTGAGGTGACCGGATGAGCAGGATCAGAAAAGGTGACGATGTTGTGGTTCTAGCGGGCCGAGACAAAGGCAAACGCGGTACTGTGCTTCAGATTATTGAGAATAACCGGATCCTGGTCGACAACGTAAATGTGATTAAGAAACACGTTAAACCGAATCCAAACCGCGGCGAGACTGGCGGCATCATCGAGAAAGAAGCACCAATACAGATATCAAACGTGGCGCTATTTAATCCCAACACCAACAAGGCCGACCGAGTCGGCTACAAGCTGCTTGAGGATGGCCGCAAGGTCCGAGTGTTTAAATCCGACGGTGAAGTGGCGGACCTATAGTCAAGGAATTTCCAGGGATACTCATGACACGACTTGAAAGTTACTACCAGGACACATTGGCTCCGTCGCTGATGGAGAAGTTCGGTTACCAGAGTGTTATGCAGGCGCCAAGAATTACAAAGATTACACTGAACATGGGTGTAGGAGAGGCGCTGGTAAACAAGAACGCGATGGAATCGGCAGTTGCAGATCTTTCGGCTATTTCCGGGCAGAAACCGATTGTCACAAAAGCACGTAAATCAGTTGCAAATTTCAAGGTCCGAGAGGGATGGTCAGTCGGTTGTAAGGTCACGCTACGGCGCGAAAGAATGTATGAATTCCTGGATCGTCTGATTTCAGTTGCATTTCCAAGGGCCAGGGATTTCCGCGGGCTATCGCCTAAATCTTTTGATGGCCGAGGTAACTATAGCCTGGGACTCAAGGAACAGATCGTATTCCCCGAAGTGGACTACGACAAAGTCGATGCAATCCGAGGGCTTGATGTGACCATCACCACGTCGGCGCGTACCGATGAAGAAAGTGAAGCGCTGTTGCGGGGATTCAACTTTCCTCTTCGTAAATAAAGGACGTCAAACATATGGCAAAAAAATCTATGATCGCGCGCGAAGTAAAGCGTCGTCGACTGGCTGGACTCCACGATAAGCAGAGGCTTCAGCTCAAACAACAGCTGATAGATGAGGATTCTTCGTACGATGAACGCTGGCAGGCAATGGTAGATCTTCAAAAACTACCGCGGGATTCTTCGAGGAGTCGGCAAAGAAACCGCTGTGCACTTACTGGCAGACCCAGGGGTTACTTTCGTAGATTTGGTCTATCAAGATGCGCACTTCGCGAAGTTGTGATGCGCGGTGAAGCGCCTGGCGTTACTAAGGCCAGCTGGTAGATCAGCAAGGAGCACGTCGAATATGAGTATGTCAGACCCAATCGCCGATATGTTGACACGGATTCGCAATGGACTCGCTCGGAATAAAGTGAGTGTCTCTATGCCGTCATCTGGTCTTAAGGAAGCTATTGCTAAACTGTTACAAGAAGAAGGTTTTGTAGACGGGTTTGCGATCAAGGAGGCCGACAGGAAAAAGACCTTGTCGATAACCCTCCGTTATCACGATGGCGAACCAGTTATTGAACAGTTATCCAGGGTCAGTCGCCCAGGTCGCCGGATGTATTGCAGTGCAAATGACATGCCGAGATTAAATGACGGGCTGGGTGTGATTATGATTTCAACCTCTAAAGGGGTTATGTCCGATCGCCAGGCAAGATCAGAAGGTATTGGCGGTGAGGTTATCTGCTCGGTCTGTTAGATCGACAGCAATCAGTCCGAGGTTAATTCCCTATGTCCAGAGTCGCAGCTAACCCGATAAATCTGCCCAAAGGCGTTGAAATCACACTTAACGGCAGTTCAGTCAGTGTTAAAGGCCCGAACGGTGAGTTGGATCTTACGCTTTATCCAAACATTGAACTGGCACAAGATGAAGATACGCTTCGCGTGAGTTTCAGCAAAGAGGAAGACCGGGCGATGGCAGGTACAACGCGGTCGCTCGTCAATAACATGGTAACGGGTGTATCGACTGGATTTGAAAAGAAACTCACCATAATAGGCGTCGGATACCGAGCGCAGGCGGAAGGTGCAACGTTGACACTGAGCTTGGGATTTTCACATCCTGTCGTCTACAAGGTGCCCGCTGGGGTCACTGTTGAAACACCGTCTCAAACGGAAGTTCTCGTCAAAGGTGCGGACAAACAGAAGGTGGGTCAGGTTGCAGCGGAAATACGCAGTTTTCGGCCGCCTGAGCCATATAAAGGTAAAGGCATGAGGTACAACAACGAACATGTTATCCGCAAACAGGCGAAGAAGATCTAGCATTTGTGGCTGTAGTCAGAGAGTAACTATTTATGAGCCAGAAAAAAGTTGCACGATTAAGGCGCGCCTCCAGAGCCCGTAATCGTATACGTCGGCAGGGCGTCCTGAGGCTTTGTGTGTTCAAGTCGCCGAGACATTTTTATGCCCAGATTATCGATCAGAATGTCGGGCAGGTTGTGGTCAGCGCTTCGACGATTGAACCTGACTTTAAGAAGCAGTATGCGAACGGTGGGAATATCGACGCTGCTGTAAAACTGGGTGCCCGTTTGGCAGATAAAGCGCGGGAAGCCGGTGTTATAGAAGTGGCTTTCGATCGTTCCGGATACAAGTATCACGGTAGAGTTAAAGCTATGGCAGATGCTGCTCGAGAAGGCGGGCTAAAGTTTTAGCATAACTATTTGCGAATTAATCATGGCAAGAAATCAAAATCAGATGGTGAGTGAAGGCGAAGGGTTTACCGAACAGTTGATTAACGTTCGACGGGTCTCCAAGGTGGTTAAGGGCGGTCGGATATTCGGCTTTTCGGCATTGACCGTAGTAGGAGATGGAAATGGTCGAGTGGGTATGGGACGTGGCAAAGCCCGCGAGGTGCCTGTTGCCGTGCAAAAAGCAATGGAAGATGCGCGTCGAAATATGAGTAAGGTGAGTTTGAAGGGGGATACGCTCCACTACGCCATAGTGGGACGTCATGGTGCTGCAAGAGTCGTAATGCGGCCGGCGTCGGAGGGTACCGGTATTATCGCCGGAGGTACTATGCGTGCAATATTTGAGGCTGCTGGGGTAAAGAACGTGTTGGCAAAAGTAATCGGTACAACCAATCCAGTGAATGTCAGCCGAGCGACACTTGATGGTTTGCGTCGCATTCGAAGCCCTCAAGAAACCGCCGCTATGCGTGGTAAGACCGTCGAACAGATCACTGGATAGGAATACTTGAGATGTCAGGTCAACGACTGAAGGTAACGCTGGTACGTAGCAAACAGGGCCATGGACGAATACAGCTCGCCTGTGTAAATGGGTTGGGGTTGCGGCGAGTGAATCATAGTGTCGAGCTGACGGATAGCGCCGCTATAAGAGGCATGATCAACAAGGTCAGTCATCTGGTCAAGGTTGAGGAGATCGGAAATGAGGCTTAACGAATTAAGTCCCGAAGTTGGATCGCGTTCCGAGCGAAAGCGTGTTGGCCGAGGGCCAGGCTCTGGTTTAGGTAGAACGGCCGGCCGTGGGTTCAATGGTCAGAAGTCACGTTCTGGAGGTTCCCTACACCCTGGTTTTGAAGGCGGCCAGATGCCCCTTCAGCGTCGTGTCCCGAAACGAGGTTTCAGGTCACTTTCGCGTAGACGGGTTGCCGAGGTGCGACTTCACGAACTGATGCGCATCGAAGGTGAAGAGATAGATCTAGCTTCCCTAAAGGCAGCTGGTGTAATCAACCACAATGCTATTCGTGCCAAAGTGATTGCATCGGGCACTATCGATAAAGCGGTCGTCTTGAAAGGTGTCAGTACGACTGCGGGTGCTCGGGATGCAATTGAAAAGGCCGGAGGTCGGGTCGAAGCTTAGCGATTATGGCTATTTCATCCCTAGCAGGTCTTGGAAAAATGACTGAACTACGCCAGCGAATTCTGTTCGTGCTGGGGTCGTTGGTGGTTTTTCGTATTGGGACCCATATTCCCGTGCCAGGTGTAGATCCTGCAGCTGTCGCTGCCATGTTCGAGCAGACTCGAGGTTCGATCGTCGATGTATTCAACATGTTCAGTGGCGGGGCGTTGGCGCGATTGTCAATATTTGCACTGGGTGTAATGCCCTATATATCCGCCTCGATCATTATTCAGATGATGAGTTCCATTATTCCGCAACTTGAGCAGCTAAAAAAAGAGGGTGAGGCCGGAAGACGAAAGATTACACAGTACACACGTTACGGCACCGTTGCTCTGGCAACTTTTCAGGCGTTAGGCATAGCGATTGCCATAGAAGGTCAACAGGCTGCCGGTGGTCCCGTGGTCCTGATACCTGGAATTGGGTTCAAAATCACCACAGTAGCGACGCTCGTGACTGGGACGATGTTCCTGGTTTGGCTCGGTGAACAGATTTCAGAGCGAGGGATTGGTAACGGAATATCACTGATTATCTTCGCTAGTATCGTGGCAGGGCTTCCATCGGCTGTTGCCGGTACGTTGGAACTCGCACGTACAGGTACGTTCTCCCCCATAGGGGTGCTGGCTTTGTTTGTCGGTGCGATTGCAATCACGGCTGCTGTCGTGTTTGTTGAAAAAGGTCAACGCCGAATAACAGTTAACTATGCAAAACGACAACAGGGGCGTCGGATGCTGGCGGGACAGACCAGTCACCTGCCTCTAAAACTGAACATGGCCGGCGTAATTCCACCAATATTTGCTTCCAGTATCATACTGTTTCCTGCCAGCCTGGGCAGTTGGTTTGGTCAGACTGAAGGCATGGGCTGGTTGCGTGATATCTCAACTACTTTGGCGCCAGGGCAACCGATATATGCACTGGTTTATGCCGCAATGATTGTTTTCTTCTGCTTTTTCTATACAGCGCTGGTGTTTAATCCAAATGAGATTGCTGACAACCTAAAGAAGTCCGGTGCTTTTGTGCCTGGCATTAGGCCGGGGGTCCAGACAGCGTCTTATATAGACAAAGTAGTATCGCGTTTAACCCTAGGTGGCGCTATCTACCTGACAGTTGTCTGTCTTATACCTGAATTTCTAATCGTTAAATGGGGAGTTCCATTCTATTTTGGAGGGACCTCGCTTCTGATAATCGTTGTGGTGATGATGGACATGATGTCACAGATTCAGTCGTACATGATGTCCCGACAGTATGACAGCCTAATGAAGAAATCGTCGATCGTCGGCGGTATGGGCATGACTCGATAAGCACTACGGAGATGGATCATGAAAGTTAGGGCGTCAGTTAAGAAAATGTGCAGGAACTGTAAAATTGTTCGCCGTAACGGCACGGTTAGAGTGATCTGCGTCAACCCACGCCACAAGCAACGCCAAGGCTAGTGGTCAGGGTGGAGCGATAAAGGAAATCTGTTTAATTGAGGCTGGTAAATAGCTGTATTAACATCAATATCAGGAAACAATAGTGGCTCGAATATCAGGAATTAACCTGCCGCCGAATAAACACATCGAGATTGCGTTGACCTCGATTTACGGTATTGGCAAGATGCGCGCCCAGCAGATCTGTGACACTGCTGGTGTGGTTAGAACGACCAAGGTCCGGGAGCTGTCTGACCAGGACGCAGAAAGTTTGCGTGCCCAGGTCAATGAATATGTAGTCGAAGGCGACCTTCGGCGAGAGGTCTCAATGAGTATCAAGAGGCTGATGGACCTAGGCTGCTACAGAGGTATGCGTCACCGTCGCGGTTTGCCGGTTCGTGGACAACGAAGTTCTACCAATGCCCGCACGCGTAAGGGCCCCAAGAGACCTATAAGGAAGTAAAGAGGAACATCTAATGGCCAAGTCGACAGGCAAGAAGAGAACCAAGGCAAAGGTGCGGAAGAATGTTGTTGAGGGGATCGCCCACATCCACGCCACGTTTAATAATACGATAATTATGATTACAGATCGCCATGGAAATGCTATATCGTGGGCGACTGCTGGTGGTGCAGGTTTCCGAGGGAGTCGAAAAAGCACGCCATTTGCAGCCCAGGTTGCGGCTGAATCTGCCGGCAAAGCAGCGCAAGAAGCCGGTATGAAACATCTTGATATCAAGATCAAAGGACCGGGCCCAGGGCGCGATTCATCGGTGCGTGCACTTAATGGACTCGGTTTTGAAATTAGTTCAATCTCTGACGTAACTCCAATACCTCACAATGGATGTCGACCGCCCAAAAGGCGTCGCGTATAGAAAGGGTAATCAGCAATGGCAAGATACAGAGGACCGACATGTAAGCTCGCAAGACGGGAAGGGACAGATCTTTTCCTGAAGAGCCCTGTGAGGCCGATTGACACCAAATGCAAGTTTGACAGACCTCCAGGTTTTAAATCAGGTGGCAGAAGACCTCGAGTCACGGTCTATGGTACACAGTTGAGAGAAAAACAGAAGCTTCGGAACATGTACGGACTGATGGAACGACAGTTTCACAATTACTACGTGGAGGCGGCCAGGCAAAAAGGTTCTAGCGGTGAAAATCTGCTGACTTTACTTGAATGCCGGCTGGATAACGTGGTTTACCGCATGGGGTTTGGAATCACACGTGCTGAGGCGCGACAGCTTGTGGGTCACAACGCTATTTTGGTCAATGGGCGGCGGGTCAATATACCCTCCTACCAGGTGAAAGCCGGTGACGAAATCGAAGTTCGCGAAAAAAGTAAAGGACAGCTAAGAATCAAAGCGGCTCTGGAAATTGCCGAACAGCTGGGTTTTGTTCACTGGGTCGAAGTTGACTCTAAGACAGTCAAAGGAATCTTCAAATCGACGCCTGACCGCGCTGACCTTTCCCAGAGTATCAATGAGTCGTTAGTGGTAGCACTTTATTCGAAGTAAGAATATCGGTCGCTGTCTGTGCTGTTCCGCTGGATGGGCATAGCGCGCTGTGAAGTTAGGGTAAGCAAACAAGTACATGATCTGAGGAATTAATCTGATGCAGGAAGCCAATCACGAATTTTTGAAACCTAACGTCATCAGTGTTGACAATATAGATTTGACACACGCTCGAGTGACGCTGGAGCCACTGGAGCGCGGTTTTGGCTATACGCTTGGTACTGCGTTACGCCGAATCTTATTGTCATCAATGAGTGGGGCCGCGGTCACTGAAGTCCGCATTGAGAACGTGTTGCACGAGTACTCTTCTATTCCTGGAGTGCAGGAAGATGTCATCGAGGTTCTTCTCAATCTAAAGAATCTGGCTGTCCGAATGCACAACCGTACCGAGACAGTTCTGAGGGTGTCTAAGAAGGGTTCCGGCACGATGACCGCCGGCGATATCCAACTCGATCACGATGTTGAGGTGGTTAATCCCAATCATGTGATCGCAAATCTCTCCGAAGAAGGTGAGTTGAGCATGGAGATCACGGTAACAACGGGCAGAGGGTACGAGGTCGTTGACATCAGCAACGCTTCAGAAGAAACAAGGGAAGTAGGTGTGCTGAAACTGGATGCTTCATACAGCCCAGTCCGTCGTGTTTCTTATAGCGTGGAGAACGCACGCGTTGAGCAACGTACAGATTTGGACAAGCTGGTTATCGATATCGAAACGAACGGTACCATCGATCCAGAAGACGCGGTCCGCCGGGCAGCAACCATACTGCACGAACAGATTTCTGTGTTTGTACAACTCGAAGAAACTGCTCGCTCCGCAGGAGATATCGCCGAAGAAAAAATTGATCCATTGCTGTTACGACCTGTTGATGACCTGGAGTTAACAGTCCGTTCCGCTAACTGCTTGAAAGCCGAAAATATCTACTACATCGGCGATCTGATTCAGCGTACGGAGGTCGAACTGCTTAAAACTCCAAACTTGGGCAAAAAGTCACTGACTGAGATAAAGGATGTTCTGGCCAGTCGAGGTCTATCTCTTGGTGTGAGAATGGAGAATTGGCCGCCTCCATCAATGCGAAGAGAAAGCCGAGAAGGGCTGCACTGACTTTACGGAGAACGTCGAGATGCGTCATCAGAAATCCGGCCGAATACTGGGTCGAAATTCAAGTCATCGCAAAGCCATGTTTCGCAATATGGCGGCGTCACTATTTCGTTATGAACAGATCAGAACGACTGTACCTAAAGCGAAGGAACTCAGGCGTGTGGCTGAACCATTAATAACACTCGCAAAAACATCTAACCTGGCAAACCGCCGCCTGGCCATGTCCAGGCTCGGCGATCGAGATGCCGTGACGAAACTGTTCGATGATCTGGGCCCACGCTTTAAAGATAGAGCTGGGGGGTATACGCGCATTCTAAGGTGTGGGTTACGAGCAGGTGACAGTGCACCTATGGCGTATGTTCAATTGCTGGACAAGCCCGACGAGGTTACTCCCGGGGACAACTGACATCATTTGTGATGGTCGATTAAGTATTAAACCCCGCTCCGGCGGGGTTTAAATGTTTGGGGTAAAGGCCGGGCCAATTATCCGGGTTGTATGTCGGTAGGCTGAACCTGCAGGGTTCACATATCTATCGGTTACGTGCGTTACTATTACAGTGTAGAAATGCTTGGATCGGAAACGAATTATTAACCTTCAAAAGATCAGGCAGGTAGTATTGTCATGAACAGTCCACCAGGAAATGACCGGATCGGCCATCTGCTCGACGGTGTGGTGTGCGATTTTTTTCCTTCACCAAACTGTGACGATCGGCCAGAAAATGTGAAGCCCGATACGGTAGTTATTCATGCCATCAGCTTGCCGCCCGGCGAGTACGGCGGTGATGGGATAATTGATCTATTTTTGAATCGCCTACAGGCGTCGGCCCATCCCTATTATGCGAGCATTTGCCATCTAAGGGTATCTAGTCATTTTCTGATACGACGTGACGGCAAAATTCTGCAGTTCGTGCCAGTTGCGCGTAGGGCATGGCATGCCGGAGACTCGGAATTTAAAGGGAAAAACGCGGTAAACGATTTTTCTATTGGGATAGAACTCGAAGGTATGGACAACAGTTCGTTTGAATCTGTTCAGTACGAATCCCTAACGGTGTTGACGCGACTGCTCATGAATACTTATCCGGCGATTACGATAGATAGGATAGTTGGGCATAGTGATATTGCAGCGGGACGTAAGACCGATCCCGGACCGTACTTTGACTGGCAGCGTTTTCGGGAGAAGCTAGGAATCGTTTGAATCGGCCTTACCTTGTTGATCGCGATTCCAGAGTACATCTGGTTTGCCGGCTCCTTGGTTGAGGGCTCGCGCAATCACGAACAGTAAGTCTGACAGCCGATTGACGTATTGCAGTGTGACGGTGGTAACCGGATGTTGATCGTCTACTGCAAAAAGACTGCGCTCCAGCCTTCGGCAGACGCTTCTAGCCAGGTGACAAATAGCTGCTGACCTTGCGCCGCCCGGAAGAATAAAATCCTTCAACGGTGGCAGATCCTTGTTCAACTGGTCAAGTGTGTGTTCCAAATAGACGACCCGATCCGGCTTAACCAGAGTATGGCCGGGTATACTGAGTTCCCCACCGATGTCGAACAGTGTGTGCTGGACGTTGATCAGACACTTGGAAATTGGTTCTGGTAGCGGTTCATCTGCCAAAATGCCGAGCATGCTATTGAGCTCATCGGCATTTCCCATGGCCTCTACTCGGGATGCGGTTTTGGCAATACGACTACCATCACCGAGCCCCGTTTCCCCCGAGTCACCCGTTCGTGTGTAGATCTTTGTCAGTCGATTACCCATGGCTTGAGCGTGGTGTTGGTGTGTTGATCGAATTCAATAGTAAGC
This sequence comes from Gammaproteobacteria bacterium REDSEA-S15_B12, assembly GCA_001629395.1. Taxonomy (GTDB): domain Bacteria; phylum Pseudomonadota; class Gammaproteobacteria; order Arenicellales; family UBA868; genus REDSEA-S09-B13. The sequence goes on from LUSG01000255.1 coordinate 14,992, forward strand.
GATTTAGGTGTGGGGAACATACAGCAAAGCACGAAAATCGTTGATATTAGTACAAGTTGGTCCGGTTACTACCGCATCGTCCAACAGCGAAAAAAACGGGCCCGTATCATTATTAGAGAGCATTGTCTTGGCGTCGAGCCCCAAACCTGCGGCACGCGCTAGCGTATCGGGACCGATCACGGCTCCAGCCGCGTCCGGACTGCCGTCTATACCATCGGTATCACAGGCGATACCCCAGGCGCCCGGCAGTCCGTTTAAGGTCTGGGCAGCAGCCAGCAGGTACTCGCGGTTAGGTCCGCCACGGCCAGAACCTCTGACGGTAACAGTCGTTTCACCACCGGACAGGAGCAGCAGTGGCCTATTGTCGGTGTTGGTTTTGATCATGTCTTGCAACATCAGGGCATGGTCTACTCCCGCCTGTCGGGATTCCCCAACCACTTGGCTGCCTAAGCTGTGTATGACGAATCCTTTTTCCCGACCGTAGGCTGCTGCAGCACTCAAGCCCAGCTCAGGTGACCCGATGATCTGGTGACCTGATCTTGCCAGCTTGGCTGCACCGGGTTTGGGAGTCTCCAAAGATCCGTCGGAAAGCAGACTTCGAATCTGGGTATTCAACTCAATGCCGTAGTGATCGATGATCAACAGTGCGTCAGCACAGCTGCTGTGATCTGCAACTGTTGGACCAGACGCTATTACGGCTGGATCGTCACCGGGAACATCGGAGATCATGAGGGTAAAGGTGCTCGCGGGCCATGCGGCTTCGGCAAGACGGCCGCCTTTGATTCTTGAAAGATGCTTGCGGACGCAGTTGATCTGGGAGATATCGGCACCGGATTCAAGCAACTGCCGGTTTATCTGCTGTTTTTCTGTTAGGCTGAGTTGCTCAATTGGCAGTGTCAGCAAAGAGGAGCCGCCTCCAGAAAGTAAACACAGCATTAAGTCGCCTTCATTAAGCGATACTGCAATATCAAGCATTCTATCTGCCGTGCGCAGGCCCGCCCTATCAGGTATAGGGTGGGCGGCTTCAAGAACTTCAATTCCATTACAGGTTTTAGCATGATCGTAAGGAGTGAGTACCACACCAGACAAAAGTTCAGGGCAACAGGCCTCTAGAGCCTGTGCCATGGAGGCAGCGGCTTTTCCGGCACCGACAACCACCGTTCGGCCAGCGGGTTGGTCCGGTATTAGACTACGGTCCATCAGCCTCTTGGGATCTGCGCTGGCGACAGCAGCGCAAAACAGAGCCCGCATCAACTGGCTGGGATCATTCTGGACTGAAATAGTCACTTGGTGCAGTTGCTCCTGAACTGGCGAGGACGACTCTGGAGACACCGGATTCTTTCGCAGCTTGAAGAACGTTAGATGTCCCGACGATGTTGTTTCGGAGCATCGAATCCCAGCCTGCATGCATCCCATTGGCAC
>LUSG01000256.1 GCA_001629395.1 Gammaproteobacteria bacterium REDSEA-S15_B12
AATATAGAGAGATTTCTTCGTGCAGTAATTATGAGACATTTCAAGCGAGGCGCATGCGGGCTCGTTGGCGTAACCCTGAAACGAGCAAACCGGAGTATGTACACACCCTAAATGGGTCAGGTCTTGCTATAGGCAGGACATTGGTAGCAATCATGGAGAACTACCAGAACGAAGACCGATCAATATCGGTTCCAGATGTACTACGGCCTTATCTAGGTGGATGTGACAGAATCCAGAATGCCTGAGAGTGCTGTGCGCAATAGTCTGGCCTCGGAAATACCCGGACCCGGGCATTTAATTGAGAATGCTGCCTATCAATCGTCACCGCCAAATATGCCCAGGATCTGGAGCAGACTGAGGAATAAGTTGTAAATGGCAATATAAAGTGTGATGGTTGCCATGACATAGTTTGTTTCACCGCCGTGTACGATCTGACTTGTCTGAAACAAAATGAGTCCACTCATCAGCAAGATAAACATTGCGGATACCGCTAAGGATAGTGCGGGGATTCCAAAAACCACGGCACCTAATCCAGCAATAAATGCTACCAAGATGCCGGCAAACAGCATTCCACCCAAAAAGCTGAAATCCTTGCGGGTACTCAGGGCGTAGGCTGACAGACCCAGAAAAATGACACCCGTCCCACCTAAGGCAGTCGTCACTACTTGGTGGCCGTTCGGGACAACTGTCAAATAGAAGTCGATGATAGGCCCCAAGGTCAATCCCATGAATCCTGTCAGAGCGAATACAAACAACAGCCCAAGCGCTGAATTTCGGTACCGGCGAGTCAGAAAAAGTAGACCGAAATAACCAGCCAGGGTAATCACAAGACCCGGATGTGGCCAGTTAAAAGCCATGGAGAGTCCGGCGAAGACGCCACTGAAAAGCAGCGTCGCGGAGAGTAGTCCATAGGTATTTCGGAGGACCTTGTTAAATTCCACAGCACTGGAGGCTGATGGGTGAGAGGCGACTTGTACTTTGTTAAACATAACGTGCTATTGCTCCATGTTGGCGTTAGTTCACAAGCGTATACAGGCAGTAGGATAGGGCCATTCTTTCAAAAATCAAGCTTTTGTAGAACTATGAACGCTTGATTGTTATGAAATCTGCTGAAAGGGTAGAGCAAGAGGATGGGCTACAATCAGCCTAGACCGGAGAGGTGGCAGAGTGGCCGAATGCGGCGGTCTTGAAAACCGTTGACGGGTAACCGTCCGGGGGTTCGAATCCCTCCCTCTCCGCCATAACAATTGTTTCTGACTCAGTACAGTTGAATCGAATTCGTCTATGGCCGCTGTCACAGATCAGATCGGTGACAGAACCTCGACGATAGCCGAATGGTAAACTTCACCCCTCGGTCCAGAAAATTCCCAGATCTTTTCAGATGTTAATATCAGCCCAATCATTGATGGAGATACGCGGGGAAGAAAATACCCGCATTCTGGACTGTCGGTATGTGCTCACCGACCCGGCAGCCGGTATCGCTTCATATCGACGAGGTCATATTCCAGGGTCTATACACTTGGATCTTGGTGATGATCTGTCGAGTCCCATTGGAGCTGGTACAGGTCGTCACCCACTCCCCGCTGTGGACCTTTTTCAGGAGGCGGTAGGCAAGTGGGGGGTAGCAGACGATTCGACGGTGATCGCGTACGACGATGGACCAGGCGCGATGGCAGCTCGATGCTGGTGGCTGCTCCGCTGGTTCGGTCATCAATCCGTCTACGTGCTTGATGGCGGTCTAGATGCTTGGATCGACGAGGCAGGAGTCTTGGTCGATGGTACTGAGGCCTATCCAGTGAGTGAGTTTACCGGCCGGCCGCAACAGGGTCACTGGACTGACACTGATTCGCTAATGCGGGTCGTTGATGACCCCGATCAATTGATCATCGATGCAAGAGAAAACAAACGGTTCCTCGGTCTCGAAGAGCCCATCGACCGCATTGCAGGCCACATACCCAGCGCTATCAATCGGCCATTTATGTGTAATCTTTCGGGCGGTCGCTTTAAATCTGCCGACGTATTAAGACAGGAGTTTATCGACCTGATTGGGAATACTCCCACCAATCAGGTTGTCCACAGTTGTGGCTCAGGTGTGACGGCCTGTCACAATCTCTTAGCGATGGAAATAGCTGGCCTATCTGGATCGCGGTTATACCCGGGGTCGTGGAGTGAGTGGATTACGGATCCTACCCGCCCGGTCATCCGCAGGTCCGGGTAAGCCGATGGGTCAAGCGGGTACTATTGTCGCAGGTGACAAGTGAAGGTATGGCCGGAGCTAAAATGGCGGCAGTGGGAGATGTCGGGCTCTTCTGGGCAAGAATCCCGGCTGAGATTGGCAGCACCATGAAGCAGGTCTAATAGATGACGCGAATGGCGGTCGGCCTATTTCAAGGCAGAAAGAACTTTGTCCATACTGTCCTTGGCATCGCCGAATAACATTTTTGTTTTATCCCGGTAAAAGAGGGGATTGTCGACACCTGCGTACCCTGTTGCCATACTCCGCTTCAATACTATAGTGGCGTTTGACTTCCAAACCTCGAGTACCGGCATACCTGCTATCGGACCATCGGGGTCTTCTTGGGCTGATGGATTGACGATGTCATTTGCACCAATTACGAGAACCACATCCGTATCCGGAAGATCATCGTTTATTTCATCCATTTCTAGCACGATATCATAAGGTACTTTTGCCTCCGCGAGGAGAACGTTCATGTGTCCTGGCATTCTGCCGGCAACTGGATGTATGGCAAATCTCACATCGATATTTTTGCTGCGTAGGACCTTGGTCAGTTCGGATACGGGCTGTTGGGCGTGTGCAACCGCCATGCCATATCCTGGAACAATAACCACGCTGTCGGCATCTCGCAGCAACTGCGCGGATTCATCGTGGCTGATCGCAATAACCTGTTGATCGCTAACTGACTTTGAACTCGAACCAACTGATTCACCAAATCCTCCGAGAATCACAGCAAGAAAATGTCGATTCATAGCGCGACACATGATGTAGCTCAATATGGCGCCACTGCTTCCCACCAGTGCACCCGTCACGATCAGCAGATCATTTGCGAGCATGAATCCAGTTGCTGCAGCGGCCCAGCCTGAATAGCTGTTCAGCATAGAAATCACCACCGGCATGTCTGCACCGCCGATGGCCAAAACCATGTGTGCTCCGAATATCAGTGAAGAGACAGAACCACAAGCAGGCGAGCCCTATAGCAATATTGATTAGATGTCGGCCAGGGAGGGTGAGGGGTCGACTGTTAATGATGCCTTGAAGTTTTCCGAAAGCAATAACCGACCCGGTAAAGGTTATTGCGCCTATCAATATCCCTAAGTAGATTTCAATATTGTGAATGTTTCTTTCTATATCGGAATATCCAGCTGTAGGATCTAGGAACGTCCCGAATCCAACCAAAACAGCCGCTAGTCCCACAAAGCTATGGAGCAACGCGACCAGTTGTGGCATAGCGGTCATCTGAACGCGGGCGGCGACTAACGCCCCGATTCCACCTCCAGACACCATCAGAATAATTACCAGCGCATAATTACCTACCGCGGGGTTATAAATCGTGGCAACGATGGCTATCGCCATCCCAAGGATTCCGAAGAGGTTGCCTCGCCGAGCGCGCTCCTGATGACTCAACCCGCCGAGACTGAGAATGAATAATACGCTAGCCGCGATGTAGGCTGAGGTGATGATACCGGTAGACACGTTCAGATATCTCTCCGAAACATCCGTAGCATTCTGTGGGTCACCAGAAAACCACCACTGATATTGATACTTGCGATCAGTAAGGAAATTGCTGCGAGCAGAACAACCAATGAAGACCCCGCGTCAATCTTAAGCAGTGCCCCGATCACAATAATTCCGCTAATCGCATTGGTTACGCTCATCAGAGGGGTATGCAGTGCAGGCGTAACATTCCAGACCACTTGCCACCCGACAAAGATAGCTAGAATAAACACTGTGAAGTGATTCATGAAGGAACTGGGCGCAACAGCACCTACGCCGAGGATGAGCAGCATAACCACACCCAGACCGATTAGGGTGGCGACGTTGTTTTGTTTTTCAGGCGACTTGACGGGGCTTGTAACAATACTAGGGGGCGGAGCGCTGGACGGTTCAGTCGGTTTTGCAGTTTCGATCGTCGGCGGGGGCCAGGTGATTTCTCCAGATCGAGTGACAGTCATGGAACGTACAACATCGTCATCCATGTCGAGTTCGATCTGCCCGTTTTTCTCTGGACAGATTTCAGCTAGAAAATGTCGAATGTTGGTTCCGTAAAGCTGGCTTGACTGCGCTGGCATTCTGCTGGGAAGGTCTGTATAGCCGATCACGCGCACGCCGCTGACGTGGGTCACTCGGCCAGGTTGGGTGAGTTCGCAGTTACCGCCTTGTTCAGAAGCCAGGTCGACAATAACACTGCCGTCTCTCATGGCATCTACCATTTCGGCCGTGATCAGGCGCGGTGCAGGTTTACCAGGCACAAGGGCCGTAGTGATTATGATATCCACCTCTTTGGCCTGTTCCATAAATAGCGCCATCTCTGCAACAATGAATTCCTCACTCATTGTTTTCGCATAGCCCCCGGCTCCACTACCGTCCTCAGCAAAGTCCAGCATTAGAAACTCAGCACCCATGCTCTCAACCTGTTCTTTTACTTCTGGCCGAGTGTCAAACGCACGGACGCTCGCGCCCATGCTTCCGGCAGCTCCTATCGCAGCGAGCCCCGCCACGCCAGCGCCTATCACAAGTATCCGAGCCGGAGGCACCTTGCCGGCGGCTGTGATCTGACCGGCGAAGAATCTGCCAAACTCGCCAGCTGATTCTATGATCGCGCGATATCCAGCAACGTTTGCCATAGAGCTCAATGCATCGAATTTTTGAGCTCTAGAAATTCTAGGTACAGCATCCATTGCCAAGACATGAGCTCCCGAATCGGAAAGGCGAGACACAAGTTCTGGGTTCTGTCCTGGCCATATAAAACATATTAGAGTCTGTTCTGGGCTAAGAAGTGATGCCTCGTGTAGACCGAGATCGGGATGTTCTGATGGTGCTCTTACCTTGAGGAGAATGTCACTGGATTCCCAGATTTCGACCGCACTGGTGACAATCGCAGCACCACTTCGGGTATACGCAGCATCTGAGAAACTTGCAGGTTTGCCGGCATTGGATTCGAGTTTAACGGTGAAGCCCAGCTCGGTCAGATGACTGACAACCTCAGGGGTTACTGCTACGCGACATTCTTCGGGATATATTTCTCTGGGTATTCCTATTTGCATACCGCTAAATCACACCTTCAATGTTACTGTTTCTTTATTTAGATGCCTGTGCTCGCCAAGTGCAAACCTGGTGCACTGTGACGTCGATGTACAATCACAAACGAACGACAGGTGTGGGTCAATGGACAACTGGATATGCAGATGATGCTGTCCGTATCGAATTAACTGGAAATCCGGTATCCTTCCCCTTCCATAATTATAGTTTATCCGAACCAGATTTATCATGGCAGAGCCAGGAGAAATATTTCAGGATCTAAATGATTGCGCTCAGCGAATTGAAGGGCTCAGGGGGTATCTTTGACTATGACTCCCGAAAAGAGCGTCTAGAAGAAATTTTACTTCGGTTAGAGGATCCTTCACTGTGGAATAATCCAGAAGAAGCTCAGCGCCTCGGCCAAGAACGAGCCAGGCTCGAGGAAACAGTGGAACAGTTGGATGGCCTGGCCCGGACGTTCAGCGATTTACTTGATTTACTTGAGCTGGCACGGCTTGAAAATGACGATGAAACGATAGAGGAGATAGCAAAAGAGTCGGAAGGTGCCAAACAGAAACTGGAGAAGCTCGAGTTTCGAAGAATGTTTTCCGGTGAAGCGGATGAAGCCAGTGCTTTTGTCGATATTCAGGCTGGTTCCGGAGGAACCGAAGCGCAGGACTGGGCAGAAATGCTACTGCGAATGTATTTACGCTGGTCGGAATCAGGGCGATACTCGGTCGAACTGGTTGAAAAGTCAGAAGGCGAAGTAGCCGGCATCAAAAGTGCGACCATTCATGTGAGTGGCGAGTATGCCTATGGCTATCTCAGAACCGAAACCGGCGTTCACAGGTTGGTCAGAAAATCCCCCTTTGATTCGGGGAACCGGCGACATACGTCATTTGCCTCTGTGTATCTGCCGAGTGGGATTGTTGTGCAATGCCAGAACGATCGCTCCCAACATCGCAATAAAGCAGAAGCGATGTCCATGCTGAAATCGCGACTTTACGAGGCGGAGATGCGTGCGCGGCAGGAGGAACAGCAGGAACTAGAGAATTCTAAAGCGGATATCGGATGGGGTAGTCAGATAAGGTCTTATGTTTTGGATCAATCTAGAATCAAAGACCTGCGAACGGGTGTGGAAACGGGCAACACACAGGCCGTGTTAGACGGTGATATCGGACAATTTATAGAAGCGAGTTTAAAAGCTGCTCTCTAAGGCACTGAAAAGTTAGAAACATGGTAAGCGACCTAAACGATCAAACCGTACAGCGGAAAGAGAAACTATCCAAGTTACGTCAACAGGGAAATCCGTACCCTAATGATTTTCGACGGGACAGTTGTGCAAAGAGTGTATTCGAGCAGCAGGAAAGACTTGCCTCTCAAGAGCCGGAAACAAGAGGAGATGAAATCAAGTTGGCTGGACGTCTTATGTCCAGACGCATTATGGGTAAGGCCAGTTTCGCACATATTCAGGATGAGTCCGGCAGGATCCAGTTGTACGCGCAGCGCGACCGATTACCTGACGGGCAATACAATGAATCGTTCAAGAAGTTTGATATTGGAGACATTATCGGCGTCATTGGGCGTCCATTTATCACAAAGACAGGTGAATTGACGATCGAGGTGTCTGAGTTTCAACTGTTGGTTAAATCGTTGCACCCACTGCCCGAGAAACATCATGGGCTGACGAATGTGGAAATTCGCTATCGTCAGAGATATATAGATTTACTGGTCAGCGAAACTTCACGTGAAGTATTTCGTAAGCGAGCAGCGACCATCAGGTCGCTTCGCAAGTTTCTGGATGATCGGGGCTATATCGAGATCGAATCGCCAATCATGCAGGCGATTCCGGGTGGTGCAAACGCAAAACCCTTCGTTACACATCACAACGCTCTTGATCGGGATCTTTACCTGAGAGTCGCTCAGGAGCTCTATATTAAGCGCTGTCTGGTCGGTGGTTTTGAGCGAGTTTACGAATTAAATCGGAATTTCCGTAATGAAGGGTTGAGTACTCAACACAATCCAGAGTTCACGATGCTTGAATACAACGAAGCCTATCTTGACTACAGCGACTACATGGACCTAACTGAAGAGATGCTCAGAATAGTTGCTCAGGATGTCAATGGCAGCACAAAACTTGAATATGAAGGACACAGCATCGACCTCGCCCAGCCTTTTGAAAGGCTGAATATGAGTGAGGCTGTTCTGAGGCATAACCCCAAGCTTTCAAGCTCTGACATTAAAGATCAAAAAAAGCTGACAAGCATACTTCTGGCCAACGGCGTTGAGGTCGATTCAGATTTGTCGACTGGCGAGATATTGATGCTGGTGTTCGAAGCGACTGTAGAGGATTACCTGATACAACCTACCTATATAACCGCCTACCCGGAAGTGGTCTCACCGTTGTCCAGACGCAATGACGATGACTCTACTCTGACTGATCGGTTTGAACTATTCATAGCGGGGCGGGAACTGGCTAATGGCTTTTCAGAGTTAAACGATGCAGAAGATCAAGCGACACGATTTGAGCGGCAAGCACTCGCGAAGTCTTCTGGAAATGAGGAGGCTATGTTTTTTGACCAGGACTACATTACCGCGCTGGAGTATGGTTTGCCACCAAACGCTGGCGGTGGACTAGGCGTCGACCGTTTTGTAATGTTGTTGACGGGGTGCTCGTCGATCAGGGACGTATTATTGTTCCCACACCTGCGATCTGACAACAACAATTAAGGTGCTTTGATCTGTTGTCACAAGATGCTCTGATTGCCTGCGAATTACCATGATCCGGCCACTGGAGCTGTTAATTGGGTTGCGCTATACCCGAGCTAAAAGGCGCAATCATTTTATCTCCTTTATCTCGATGACATCGATGATCGGAATCGCGATCGGTGTGTGGGCATTGATCACTGTTCTATCCATCATGAATGGTTTTGAGCGCGAACTCAGAGAAAGAATACTTTCAGTCGCATCGCATGTCACTGTTAGCGGTCACAATGGATGGCTTAGCGAACAGGAGACAGTCAAAAGCGAAATCAACAAACATCCAGAAATACTGGCCTCGGCGCCTTTTATACTTGGTCAGGGCCTTTTGACGGGCGGCCGAATGGTCAAAGGAGCGTTGATTCGAGGCGTGTTACCTGCAGAAGAGGTCGGTGTTTCCAATTTGTCTGAGAATATGAAAGACGGCAATTGGAACGCCCTAGAATCGGGTAAATGGCAGGTTGTTCTCGGATCGGAACTTGCGCGACAACTGGGTGTGTCGGTGGGTCAGAAAGTAACCCTGGTTGCTCCAAATGGCCAGATTACTCCAGCGGGGCTGTTGCCTAGGCTGAAACGATTTACTGTAGCAGGAGTCTTTGAGCTCGGCATGTACGAGCATGATAACGGTTTAGCGATTTTGCATTTGGGTGACGCGGTTCGACTCTTTAAGACCGAGGGCTTGGTCAGCGGCCGGCGTTTAAAACTTGCAGACCTATACCAGGCACCCCGAATAAGAGAGCAGCTTTCCAGAGTTCTGGGAGCAGAGTACCGCGTAACTGACTGGACAATCCAACACATCAATCTCTTCCGGGCGATAAAAATAGAACGGCGGGTGATGTTCATCATTTTGCTGCTTATCGTTGCGGTTGCTGCATTCAATATCGTATCTACTCTGGTGATGCTGGTGACTGATAAGCGCCCAGATGTCGCTATCTTACGGACCTTGGGACTGGGACCGCGCAGGGTGATGGCTATTTTTGTCATTCAGGGTACGCTGATCGGGCTTATCGGAACATTTATCGGCGGTATCTCGGGTGTAATAACGGCTGTAAATGTAGAAACCCTGGTCCCTTGGTTGGAGGGGCTGTTTGGAATCGAGTTCTTTCCGTCAAGCGTATATGTGATCACTGACTTTCCTGCTCAGCTAAAGTGGAGGGATGTTTCCCAGATTATCTCCATTTCATTTGTCTTGAGTGTGGTCGCAACGTTGTACCCCGCGTGGAGAGCTTCGAGAACTGATCCCGCCGAGGTTTTACGATATGAATAACCCGACTAATCCGATTCTGGCATGTTCCGGGCTATATAAATCGTTTACAGAGGCAGGCACCCTGGTTCAGGTGCTTAACGATATCAACCTGACAGTGGCGGCAGGTGAGACTATCGCGATAGTCGGGGCCTCAGGCAGCGGGAAGAGTACTTTTTTGCATTTACTGGGCGGCCTGGATAGGCCAACACAAGGCAGCGTTCAATTATGTGGTCAGCCACTGGCGGGCTTGAGTGAAAAGGCTATTGGCGCTCTTCGAAATCGCTCGCTTGGATTTATTTACCAGTTTCATCATCTCTTGCCGGAGTTTACAGTTTTGGAAAACGTAGCAATGCCGTTATTGATTCGTGGCGAATCTCATACTTCAGCTTTATCTGATGCGTCGCAGTTATTGGAAAAGGCAGGCTTGAGGACACGAGAACATCATAAGCCAGGCGAGCTCTCCGGAGGAGAGAGACAGCGAACTGCTGTAGCCCGTGCACTTGTTGGGCAGCCCGACTGTATCCTGGCCGACGAGCCAACAGGGAACCTTGATTACGAGACTGCAAATTCAGTTCAAGAGCTCTTTTTCACTCTAAATAGCGAGTTTGGCACGAGTCTTGTTATGGCCACCCACGATCTAGGCTTGGCAAGGAAACTTGATCATACCTACAAACTTGCGAATGGAACTCTCCAGAATTGTTCTGTTTAATCTAATAGCTTGATTGCCTGGTGATATCTCATAAAATGTAGACAGTAAAGATCAAGGACGATATCAGCGGGCAAGGATGCCACGAATATTTGTCATAGCACTGGCTTATACAGCTGGTGCACTGTTTATCCATTTGTGCGTCTCGTTGACTGCGCTTCTGTGGGCATGTGGTGTAGTTTGTTTGTGTTTTGGGGTCGTAAAGGGATGGACTCGTTATTTGGCTTGCCTAGGCCTTGGCATGTTGTGGGCCAGTGTTTATGCGCAATATCAATTAGAAAAACGACCCGACCGGCATTTCCTATACCAACCAGTTACAGCAGTCGGAGTAGTAAACAGTATCCCTGTTGTTAGAACGACTCACACGCAGTTCGACTTTAGACTTCATCAACTAATCGCAGGGACGGTCACAAGTGCCAGGCGGAGTAACGTTCGCCTTCGTTGGTATGGGGGTAGACCGATACTCGAACCAGGGCAGAAGTGGCAGTTACAGATAAAGTTAAAGCCTGTTCGTGGGTATCGCAACGTGGGCACCCATGATCGGGAATTGATGTATTTCAGAGAGCATGATAGGAAAGGCTGAATCAGAGAATTTTATTCTCTCTCTGCGTAATCGTCTCCGGTTAAAGATTCAAGATGCCCTGGGAGAGAAACCTGCTCTAGGCATTATTCTGGCACTTGCGATAGGAGAGCGCTCAGCTATTTCTACACAACAATGGAAGACCTTTCGAATTTCAGGCATAGGGCATCTGATGGCGATTTCCGGTTTGCACGTTGGTTTAGCAAGTCTTTTTGGTTGCCTTATTATTCGGTTACTGTGGCGGGTGGGCCTATTGTCAGGCGGTAGGATTCCACGCCCTCACCTGGTGTCAGTCGGAGGTCTTTTGCTTGGATTTTCTTACGCGGCTTTGGCCGGCTTCCCGCTTCCGGCGGTAAGAGCGTTGACTATGTTAGCGACGTATACGGTTTTAGGCGTCTTGGCTAATCGGATGTATCGTCCGGAAGTGTTCCTTGGGCTTGCAATGCTAACGGTGGGAATACTGAACCCAATAGATGTTGGTTCAGCTGGGTTTTGGTTGTCTTTTGTAGCAGTGTGGGTAATCTTCCGCGCGCAAAAAGTTTATCGAAAAAAAATCTCGACAGTGAGCCACTATTCAGTTGGAGACAAGTCGGTTGGATATACGGTTCGGAATTACGTATTCACCCTATGCGTTATCCAATTCGCTTTGTTTGTTGGCTTGCTGCCTGTACAAGCATTGTATTTCGGAAGCGTGTCTCTGGTTTCACCATTCATAAATCTATTTTATGTGCCAGTATTTGGGTTGCTGGTTGTGCCAATGATTCTGAGTGGTTGTTTTGGCCTGCTCTTTATTGGTGGGTCAATTGGCGGAGGGCTTTTAGCCGCCAGTGGATGGATGATAACCTGGCTTTTGAAGCCCCTTAGCTTACTTGATCAATTTAGTTTTTCCACCCTGGATGTGTCCAACAACAACCAGCTACTCCTGGTTGTAGGGGTTTTAGTAGGCACGATGCTTTATGTTAGAAAACTCCGGGTTTTATTGATAGGAACTGTGACTGTGATTCTGTTGGTCGGCTCAACGCCTACTTCCGGCATCAAAAATCATGAAGTACGGATGCGGGTTTTTGACATTGGTCAAGGACTGGCAATTCTGGTTCAGACGCGTGATCACGCGATGTTGTTTGATACCGGACCAAAATTTGGACAGTTCAGTACAGGGGAACGAGTGCTGCTACCGGCGCTCAGGCGACACGGAGTCACCCGGTTGGATCGAATAATAGTAAGTCACGCTGCAGCAGATCATGCGGGCGGCTTGGACGCTATATTACTCAATCTGCCTGTAGATGATGTTCTATCAGGGGAATCTGACAGGCTCGAAGGTAGTCGGCGATGTCGCTCTGGAGAGACCTGGTTCTGGAACGAAGTAGAATTCCGAATTTTGTGGCCCGTTGGTGACGACCGTCTTAGTTCCAACGATTCTTCGTGTGTTGTTCAGATCATTAGTGGTGGTGGTCGCATTCTACTGACTGGGGATATCGAGGCAAAAGCTGAACAGGCTCTGGTCAGAGCCTACGGAACCGAACTAGAATCCTCGGTACTGGTAGTCCCGCACCACGGATCGAACACCTCATCTACACAATCTTTCCTAGCCGCTGTGGGGGCGAAAATTGCGGTTGTGAGTGCGGGCTCGCATAATCGCTATGGACACCCCAGTCCAGAGGTGATCGACCAATATGAACGACTGGGTATCCGTTTGCTTAATACTGCACAGCACGGAGAGATCATCATCAAAAGTGGTAACAGAAGAAATACGGTTCGCACATGGGTCCGACATTATCGACGTTTCTGGCACAGTTGATACCAAACTCACCCCAACACACCGATAGAGTAGATATTGTCGGTAGAATCACAACCAATACGATAATCCAAGGCGCGAGAGGTCCATTAGATGTTCGAACTAATCAGTAGCGGTGGGTGGCTAATGGTGCCGATCATATTGTGTTCTGTGATCTCGGTTGCAATTATTATCGAACGATTATGGACCTTGAAGAAAGACAGTGTAGCTCCGGCTGACCTCGTTATAGATATTGAACACTTGCTGGAGCAACATCAACTAACAGATGACCGACTTGAGGAACTCGAACAAAGTTCATATCTTGGTCGAATTCTCGTTGCAGGACTGTCTTTTTCAAATCAAGCGCCTGCCGATATTCGTAGGTCGATCGAAGAGGCGGGGCGGCACGTTGTCCATGAACTTGAAAAATACCTCAATGCATTAGGCACTATAGCCGCAATAACGCCCCTGTTGGGACTGCTTGGAACGGTGATTGGGATGATCAAGGTGTTTGCGGCAATTACTGCAGTTGGTGTGGGTAATCCCCAAATTCTGGCGGGGGGTATCTCCGAAGCTTTGATCACAACTGCGGCAGGTTTATCAGTGGGTATACCAAGTCTCATGTTCCACCGTTATTTCAAGGGAAAAATTAATGAACTCACCGTCGATATGGAGCAACATGCGTTACGGCTGCTAAACCTGATGCAGGGAAGTCAGAAGCTGTGAGATTCTCCCAGCATCGAGAAGAAGAAGTCGGAATCAGTTTAACGCCGTTGATTGATGTTGTATTCCTGCTTCTGATCTTTTTCATGGTTTCGACGACGTTTTCCAAAGAATCTCAGTTGAGCCTGCGGCTGCCAACTAGTGATCTCCCTTTAGAGACAACGCTGGAGGAGCAGGTAATTGTGATCAGCATCTCAGAGCAGGGCCAATATGTCTTGAAGCGTGGAAGCGATTCATCGACTAAGAAGTTTAATGGTAGTGACGCAGCAGAATTGTCTGAGCAATTATTGAGCCTTTCTTCAGGGTGGGAGGTCCCAATCGTTATTATTCGCGCAGACCGAATGGCTACCCATCAGTCGGTTATGACGGCGTTGGATGCTGCTCAGCGGGTTGGTTTTCTCAAACTGACATTTTCAATGCAAAAACAACATTGAGCATCTTGATTCGGTTAACCCATTGAGCGGACTGCGAATATTCCGGCGACTACTTGGCCATGTCTGGCCCTATCGGCTGAGCACCAGGTGTGCTGGTTATCATTTTTTTGGTGCGTTCGTTCGGGTCTTTTTCTGACCAGTACTGTATATCCAGGGTATCCCGCTATGTGGTTTATGACTTAAGGACTTTGATGTTCGATCGTATGATCCGGCTACCCAGTCGATATTTTGACCAGCATCCGTCATCACTTTTGGTGTCTAAACTTGTATATGACGTTGAACAAGTTGCTGTAGCCAGTTCGATAGCGATACGGATATTTATCAAGGACAGTATCTTGTGTGTTGGATTGCTGAGCTGGATGGCTTATCTGAGCTGGCAGCTCACGCTTGTTTTCCTGGTAGTCACTCCGATTGCGGCGGTCATAATGCAAAAACAACATTGAGCATCTTGATTCGGTTAACCCATTGAGCGGACTGCGAATATTCCGGCGACTACTTGGCCATGTCTGGCCCTATCGGCTGAAGGCGGTTTGAACAGGCAAACCGTGATAACCGGGCACAGTCGATGCGAAAAGCTTTGGTGGCATCTGTCAGCGTTCCGCTGCTAATATTTTTCGCCGGCGTAACTGTGGCACTTATTATTTATCTTTCAATGAGTGGTGTTATCGAATCACTTGTTAGTCCTGGTACTTTTGTTTCCTATCTTGGCGCGATCCTGTTGTTAATGGGTCCGGTCAAGCGGCTTGCCCGCGTAAATGAACATCTCCAAACCGGTGTAGCCGCTGCCGAGAGCGTTTTCGACGTGCTCGACAAAACGATTGAGGAAACTGGCGGTAACAAGATGGCTGAAAAAATAGACGGAGACATCGAATTCAAAAATGTCACCTTTCAGTACGATATGGCTGACAACAATGCCCTGAGGGATGTCTCGTTTCGAATCAATCGCGGTGAGACTGTGGCGCTTGTCGGTGCTTCAGGCAGTGGCAAGACGAGTATTGCCTCTCTACTTCTTGGATTTTATCGGGCTCAGCAAGGTGAGATACTGATTGATGGATCACCCATAGAACACTATCAAGTTGAGTTTCTACGCTCCCAGATTGGTTTTGCATCACAAGAGGCAGTGTTGTTTGACGGTTCAATTGAAAGCAATGTCGCTTACTCGGTTGCTCAAATTGATGAGAAGGTGCTTACTGAGGTGGTTGAAGCATCCAAGATATCGGTCTTTTCTGACAAGTTGCCTGATTTGTTGAAGACGTCTATTGGAGAGCAGGGTGTTAGGCTTTCTGGCGGACAACGGCAGAGGCTCACTATTGCGCGAGCGCTTTACAGGTGTGCGCCGATTCTCATCATGGATGAAGCAACTTCTGCACTGGACAACGTTTCTGAGAGTCAGATTAAGGAAGGGATCAAGGCACTGTCGGCTGAACGAACCGTACTGATAATTGCCCACCGCTTAAGTACGGTGGTCGAGGCTGATCGAATACTGGTTTTGCAGGCCGGGAGGATTGTGGAACAAGGCACGCATCGGCAGTTACTGGAGATGGATGGTCATTATGCCGCGCTGCATTTTCGACAGAAAAAAGAGGAGCTTGAGAGTACGGATCCCAATGCCTGATGAGTGCAGTTCGCAAATTGTTGGTTAAGTCGTGGTATGCCCCGACGTGGGCAACGGCTTTACTTATGCCTGTGAGTTTTCTTTATCGGCTTTTCATCGCTGCTCGGCACCTATTGTATAAATCGGGTATATTGACGGTCCGGGATTTCGATGTACCGATTGTCGTGGTTGGTAACCTGACTGTTGGTGGTACGGGTAAGACGCCGCTACTCATTCATCTGGCAAAGCAGTTGGTGGCGCATGGATACAAGCCTGGGATAGTAAGCAGGGGGTACGGCGCTAAAGGGTCCTATCCCGTTCGGGTAACGCCAAACACGGAAGTATTGCGCAGTGGTGATGAACCGCTGCTCATCGCCCGCAGCATCAACGTACCGGTTGTCGTGGTTGGTAACCTGACTGTTGGTGGTACGGGTAAGACGCCGCTACTCATTCAT
>LUSG01000257.1 GCA_001629395.1 Gammaproteobacteria bacterium REDSEA-S15_B12
ACATATACCATCCGACATGGGCTGTTGTCCGTGAATCAGCGTTCAAACGCCTGTGTTATGCCAGGAAGCCCAGCCTCGAGAACTCTCTTTGCCGTTCCGCCTGTTCCCCCCAAAACTCCTTCACTGACAGGACCATCCAACAAACTTCCGCTCTGGCTGGCCTTATATTTTCCGAAACTCTCTCTTGAAGTTATCACTAACCTCGATGAAAACACACCAGCGGTGACTTTTGATCAGCAAAGACAGGCTTATCGGATCACCACGGTCAATGATGCCGCAGACCAGGCCGGTATTCGGCCAGATATGACACTGGCTACAGCCCGTGCCATGGTCCCACAACTCAAAATATTCCCCCGCGACCAGCGGTCGGAACAACAGGTACTGGAAAAACTGGCCAGCCGGGCAACCCGCTGGACACCTGCTGTTGTCATTCGCGAGGACTGTCTGCTGATGGAGATCGCAGGCAGCCTTAAACTCTATGGTGGACTTCAGTCCCTGTTGATATCGGTAGACAGCTGGATCCAGACTGAAGCCCATCGATTCCAGAGGGCGGTCACTCCGACACCTGCAAGTGCGATATTGAGCGCCCGTGCAGGTCGAACGCTGTGTATCACTGACCGCAGACGACTTGTATCTCACCTGCGCGACCTGCCCGTCGGATGGCTAAATCTTGGGCGTCGCCAAAACGATCTGCTAAACCGGCTCGGCATCGATAAAATCGGAGGGTTACTGCGCCTTCCACGGCATGGTCTTGCCCGACGACTCAACCCGACTGTACTCAATCAACTGGATCAGATCATCGGCCGAACAGCTGATCCACAGTTATTTTACACACCTCCACTGACATTCTACAAAGATGTAGCACTTATGCAGGATGTCGACTCAATTGAGTTTCTGCTTCCAGCTATAGAACATCTACTCAACACTATGGGAGTACAGTTAAAGCATTCCTGTACAGCAACCAACCACCTTAACTGGATTCTTACAGATGACCATGGGTACTCCTTGGAGATACCCGTACAAATGTCCTGTCCCCGCCGAGAGACTCAAGTATTTCTAAAGCTATCCCGGCTTGCATTTGAAGCGGTACAGCTGAAGCGACCAATCACACATCTGGCACTCAGAGCAAAACTCCTGATATCAGTCCCAGAAGATAATAATACCCTGATGACAGACAACTGTAATTTTTCAGGAGATCCAACAGTATTGCTCGACAGTCTTCAGAACCGCCTTGGCTTCAAAGCTGTTCAGGGCATACGGCTCAATCCAGATCATCGGCCCGAACAATCCTGGATGCCTTGCTCTCCTGGAGAGTCTGGGCCTACATTTCAATCTTCTCCTCGACCACTGTGGTTACTTCATCGACCCAGACACATGGATATAAAACACGGTCAACCCTGTCTCCAGGGAAAACCTTTGTTGCTGGATAAACAGATCGAACGAATCAGCAGTGGCTGGTGGGATAAAAATCCAGTAAAACGTGATTACTACCTGGCTTCAAATAATCAATTGCGAGTCTGGATTTTTCGCGACCTCGGAAGTGGTCAATGGTATCTGCATGGCATCTTTTGACAGACATCAACCATTATGACGGTCAGGCCACTACAACCATGATGCTCAACGACAAAAGACAGGCCCAGTGCCGCACTTTTCTTCACCAGCGCGGTCTTGACCCGCAGTCACTGTCGCCCCTTATCCAGGATGCCTCATTCCGTCGATATTTCCGTCTATCGGACACGGACACGGACAGACCCATCTTGCTCATGGACGCACCGCTGGAGTTCGAAGATGTAGGACAATTCGCCAAAATTGCCCGCCACCTCACCGCAGTAGGACTTAAAGCACCTGAGATCATCGATTTTGACCAGGAATACGGCTTCCTTTTGCTGGAGGATTTTGGCGACGACACGTTTACCCGACTGATTGCTGCTGGTACGAATGACACCTCACTTTATCCTCTGGCCGTCGACGTGCTGATCGCCTTGCACAGTCACCCGGATGCCACTGCGATCGACCTTCCCCTGTATGACCGTAACCTCTTCATCCAGGAAGCGCTGCTCCTGACCGACTGGTATGCACCGGTAATTCGCAACAACACCACCAGCACCGAAATGCGCCACAGCTATATCTCGATTTGGCAGGAGATCCTAGACAGCCTCCCCGAACCTGCCCATTCGCTCGTACTGAGAGATTTCCACGTTGATAACCTGATGCGGGTTCCTCCGGGAATCGGAACCTCTGGCTGTGGACTGCTTGACTTCCAGGACGCTGTGATCGGGCCGATGGCCTATGACCTGGTCTCTTTACTCGAGGATGCACGACGTGATATCAATCCAAACTTGGTCGTGTCGATGATACAACGGTACCATGAGGCCATGCCTTTGCTAGAAATTGAAAACTTTAGGAGCTGGTATCACGTCTTAGGCGCACAGCGGCACTGCAAGGTCGCAGGGATATTTATCCGCCTTCTACTCCGGGATGGCAAATCACACTACATCAGACACATACCGAGAGTTATGCATCTACTGGAGCAAAAATTCAATATGCCCGAATTACTGCCGCTGCGACAATGGCTGGATTTCTGGCTACCAGAACGTAACCAGCCCCTGCCGGACTTTAAGGCAGACGCAATACGTCAACTCATTGGAATCGATGATCCAGAATCACAACTACCGCAGACATGACCATGAAAACCATCAGCTGGCAGGAGTTTGAACAAGTCGACCTTAGGATCGGCACCGTCATTGAAGCAAGACTTTTTCCCGAAGCTCGGAAGCCTGCTTACATCCTCCATGTTGATTTTGGGCCAGAGGTAGGCATGCTTAAATCCAGCGCCCAGATCACTGACCTCTATTCGCCAGACGATCTGGTCGGAAAACAGGTACTCGGTGTCGTTAATTTTCCGAAGAAACAGATCGGCCCGGTTAGGTCTGAATGCTTGATAACCGGCTTTACCCAGGCTGATGGATCAGTTGTATTGGCACAGCCTGAACAACCCGTTGCTAACGGCCTCAAACTCGCCTAATCAGATGTATTGTGCGGCCGCCAGTACGGTGTCCGATCCAGACATAATTGCCTGATAATGGGCTTCACTTTCCGGCAGAACCTGCTCACAGTAATGCCGGCAAGTCAGGGATTTACCCCTATAGAAGTCCTGATTGCCCTCACCTGTTGCCAAATGGCGGGCCGCTACACCCGCAGCTCTTGCCATTTGCCAGCCTCCGGCAACACTACCCCAAAGCATCAGATAGTGAAAAGATGATGCATAGGGGCGCCTGGGATCCTGGATAGCTGCTTCAAGTATCCAGTCCGTCGCGCTTGAAAGTCGATCAAGTGCCGTAGACACATTTGCAAAAATTATTTTCAACGCTTCAGAATCACCAGGGTTAATCTGGGTAAGATCTACACGTGCTTGTTCAATTAACTCACAAACAGCCTCACCACCGTCACGAAGAAGTTTTCGACCCACTAGATCGGCCGCCTGAATCCCGGTAGTGCCTTCATAAATCGTGGTAATCCGAGCGTCGCGATAATGCTGGGCCGCACCGGTCTCCTCGATAAACCCCATGCCACCGTGAACTTGCAAGGCCACACCGGCAACCAGGTTACCCACTTCGCTGCTCCAGCCCTTAACGACAGGGATCAATACATCTAAACGCTGCTGGGCCTTTACCCTGGCCCGTTCGTCTGGGTGCCGGATGGAACAATCCATTGCCTCTGCCGCATACAGGCTGACTGCTCGCATAGCTTCCACACGGCTTTTCATGTCGATCATCATGCGAGCAACATCTGGGTGATCTATTATGGTGACGCGCTTACCGCTCGGGTCGCCTACCGCACGCCCCTGAACCCGCTCAATCGCATAACTTCGGGCACGTTGATAAGCGCGCTCAGCAACCGCGTATCCCTCGACACCAACAGCGTGTCTTGCCATGTTCATCATAATGAACATGTACTCGAGCCCTCTATTTTCTTCACCGACAAGATATGCAGTTGCGCCACCTTCGTCACCGTATGCCATGACCGCAGTAGGACTACCGTGGATTCCGAGTTTGTGCTCCAGAGACACACATCGTAGATCATTTCGCTCACCAGGTCCGCCTTGTGCATCCGGTATGAATTTAGGCACAACAAATAGCGAGATTCCTTTTACGCCTTCGGGCGCGTCTGGTGTTCGAGCAAGCACAAGATGCACGATGTTGGATGTCAGGTCATGCTCACCGTAGGTAATGTAGATTTTCTGACCGCTCAGGAGATAGTGTCCGTCGTCGTCTGTTGGTATGGCGCTTGCCCTGATCGCGCTGAGATCAGACCCAGCCTGTGGCTCAGTCAGATTCATTGTTCCGGCCCACTCACCAGATACGAGTTTGGTCAGATAGATTCGTTTCTGTTCCTCGCTACCCTGCAGTGAGATTGCCTCGGCCGCAGAGCACGTCAACAAGGGACAAAGCCCGAATGACATATTTGAGGCATCCCACATCTCCTGTACCGCTACGGCCAATACTCGAGGTAGCCCCTGGCCGCCGTATTCGGGGTCAAATATAAGCTCCGTCCAGCCGCCCTCTGCAAACCTCTGGTATGCAGCTCTCCACTCCGGAGAGGTCGTTACTACCCCGTCTTTTACGGCCGGTGCCTGTACGTCTCCATACCTGTTTAGCGGTGCGAGCACTTCTGAGGCCAGTCTCCCGGCTTCATTCAGTACCGCGTCGACCACGTCTGGGGTAGCTTCCTCGTATCCTGGCATCGTACGAATCTCTCCCAGATCAACAAGTTCATTAAGGACAAACTTAAGATCCTCAACGGGTGCGGCATAATTAGGCATATAGATTCTCCATCATCCACATCTATGGG
>LUSG01000258.1 GCA_001629395.1 Gammaproteobacteria bacterium REDSEA-S15_B12
CCCCAACGCCTGTCCGCGATAAGTATCGGGCACACTTGCTGTGACTATCGCGGGTGATAGCGCTAAAAAGACTGCATTCCCGAATGCTTGAACAATTCTGGAGGCAATTACACTTTCTAGAGTGGTTGCAATGCCAATCAGGAGTACTGCGAGTCCGTAGGCCAGTAACCCCAGGATATAGATCCGTTTCAGGCCATAAACATCAGCGACTCTACCGAGAATTAACTGAACCGTGGCAGTTGCTCCCAGATAGACAGTAATGATTTTGTAGATTGAAGTAAGATCAGCGTCAAAACTGCTCGCAATTTCTGGCAATCCAACGTTAACGCTAAAATCCAGGCTAGCTAATAGCATCCCGGATGATGCAGTTGCGAGAACTAACCAATACCTCCTAGCTATTACGGGCATAATTCAATCAGGTGTAAGACCTGGTGAGGGCGCGCTTGATCATGTGGATATTTGGCTATGGTTCATTGATTTGGAATCCAGGTTTTTCCTATCATGACCGTCGAGTGGCACGCCTGGACAATTGGGTACGACGCTTTTGGCAAGGGTCAACCGATCATAGGGGAGTGCCAGGCCGTCCCGGTCGCGTTGTAACATTGATATCCGAGCTGGCGGGTGACTGCTGGGGTGTTGCATACAATTGCGAAAAATCAGGTAGCCAGCGAGTTATGGAAAAGCTAGACCTTCGAGAAAAGGGCGGCTACCACCGCGAGTCGGTGAAGCTGAATTTCATCGACGGCAGTACCACCGAAGGTCTGGTGTATGTAGCGGGTCCGGATAATTCAGATTACCTTGGTCCAGCAGATGAAGCCGATATTGTCACGCAAATTATCTTGGCTCAAGGCCCGAGTGGCTCCAACAGAGCGTATCTGAGGAACCTGGCCAACTCCTTGCGGAGCCTGAGCGTGTCAGATCCACACGTATTCTCTATCGAGTCCAAGGTCCTAGCAAAAATCAGTACGCAATAGCCTGCCAACAGATTACCGTAATCACACAATATTCCTATTTGTGGGCTGGATGTTATGCCGCGGTTAGAACCTTCAAGGACACGCTTTCGACAATATCCTTTACCCTCTCACGGTACTTCAGCATATGTGGCGATATAGCATGGGCATCTAAATTTGCCATCGTTTCCCATTTTTCCACCATGGTCACGATATTTTCGTCCAACTCTTGTGCACCGAGTGAGGACTCAATGTCTACCATAGGCTGGTATTCCACACAGCCAATCTCCGCATGCACGTTAGACAGGTTGTCTTGGATACAGGCCAGTAATGCATTTCGTTGCCCTGCCTTGGCCTTTATGGTTGCTATAACACAGATCATACTTGTCTCTCCTTATCATCGATTTGTTGGGGTCGTGCAATGATCAGACCCAGAGCAGCTAACTGGGGGGTCCTGGAAACCAGTCCGACCCTCCCATATGGGACCTGTTCCATGTGGGACTGATTAGTACTTCATTCAAACAGACATGCGCTGGCATTTCTGCAATAAAACGGATAGTTTCTCCTAGATCATCGGGCTGCAGCATGCGAGCCCGTTCTTCATCGGACACAGGAATAGGGCGTCGGTCAAGAATTTCTGTGGCCACCTCGGCAGGTTCCAGCGAGCAACAACGAACCCCAAAACGACCTTCTTCAAGATTTATGGTCGCGCTCATAGAAGACAGTGCATGCTTTGAGGCACCATAAGCCGGTCCTGCGACATATGAATCGTGTCGCCCTGCCCACGAGGAAACGTTAATAATAAGGCCGTCACCTCTATCCCGCATGTATGGCAAAACAGCGTGAATACAGTTATAAGCCCCATTCAGATTGGCATCGATAACCATCTGCCAGTCACCCACCTTCATTTCGCTGTAACGTCGTTTAGGCAGGTTAATTCCGGCACTATTGACCAGAATATCTAATTCGCCCAGTTCGATGTGCATCGTTTCGGCAGCAGCTAGAACCGCTTCGCTATCGGCTACGTCGACCGCGACAATGATTCCTTCGCCATTAAGGGATTGAACCAATGCCAAGGACTCCTTAAGAGGGTCACGCCTGCGTCCGGACAACGCGACTCGTACGCCTGCTTTTACTAACGCAGTTACAGCAGCTCGCCCAATGCCACTTCCAGCTCCAGTTATCCACGCAGTTTTCCCTTCGAGTGAAATTTTCATAAGCAGGACTCTCTATTGTGATCGTGACGAGAAGATTGGCTTAATTCAAAGCGCTCTCAGTTTTATCAACTGGAAGTAAACCATTCGTTTGTAGCTGTCTAGATTGATTCAACCGTTTTCAACATTAATGGTGCCAGTTCTTCAGCGGAACGGTTATTCCAGTCTCTTTCCGGCACGGCGTTCAACATGTTCTGCTGAGCAATCTGCAAGCGTGTCAACTCGAGTTCAAGATCGATATTTAACACATTCCCGCTACTGACAACCTGTTCGCCATGTATAAACACATCTGCAACCGCTCGATTTCCTGCAACTGTAATAAGACTTCTAAGCGGTTCACGCACCGGACGCATACATGGCAAGGTTAAATCGATTATCGAAAAGTCGGCCTTACATCCAACGGCTATTCGTCCAAGGTCATTTCGATTGAGAGCGTGTGCTCCTGCGACTGTGGCCGCATTGAATACATCGGCACAGTCAAGGTCAGTAACGCTCTGACCAATGATTCTAGCGACCATGGTAGCTGTTCGACATTCGTCCAGCATATTGTGGGGGTAGGTATCTGTGCCGATTGATATGCGTACGCCGTTGTCTAGGTATGTACCAAATGTATTCAAAGCTATACCCCGCCTTGAAAATACCGTTGGACAATGAGCAATTGTTACATCACGGTCAGATAACAATTTAAGATCTTGTTGACTGGTCCAGTGCAGCCAAGGGTGGTGGTCAAGAAATATGCCATGCGCAATTACAGATCGCTCATCTAAGACATCAATGCTGTCAAGCCACTGAATCGATGTCATGCCGTGTCTATGTTGCATTTCATGGAATTCGGTAACTGACTGTGCTGCATGTATCGTCCAACTAAGGTCGTGATCTCTAGCAAGAGCGTGACTGTCACGGAGTAATACTTCGGAACAGGTATCGACCTGTGATGGTGATACCACGGCGGATAATCGGCCAGAGGGGTGATTCTCTACACCCTCGACTATCTTCTGTGCCGCGCTAAAAGCCTTTTGCCCAGCTTCATGATCCCAATCATATTCAAGCGAGTGCCCGTTGGTAGTAAACCAGCGCGCATCGCGGAAACTGGGTGCTACGAAGCTCCGAATTCCACTGTCCAAAAGTGTTTCAGTCCAACCTTCAAAAGGAGACGAGAGATCAACGAGTGTCGTGACGCCAGACAGTAATAATTCAGCCAGGGCAACCTTGAGACAGGCTAAACGACCCTGCTCATCGACAGGATCGAACACCGGCAGGTGCTCGTAGAGCGAACTGTGCCAAAAGCCTGGGGATAGTGTCTCATCGGTAACCCCCTTTCGGATCGGTTCTGTTGTAGGGTGAGCATGGATATCAACTAAGCCAGGGATAATCATGCGATCCTTACCAGAAAGTTCAATGTCTACGTGTTCGATATAGCGATCACCGACAAAAATGATATCCGGACCCTTGAATACAAGATCACTGTGTGGTTTGGCTCATTTAATCTCTTTGTGCGATATTTTCTATGGCTGGAAACAAGCCTGGCTTATCTCAGGATATTTGCACTGTACGGCAAAGGCAAGTCTCGGAAATCAGTTCAATCTAATTCTGGGTTTTCGTTATCCGATTAAGTCAGTATTATTGGTCATGGTATACCGAACCGGACATAAGGGTCGGAATCGGAACAACACAACGGACAATCGCTATGAAACCAACTATCTTGAGTTGCGCTGTAACGGGTAGCTTTACAACACGGGGACATAATCCCAACCTGCCTGTTACACCAGAAGAAATCGCTAATGAATGTTTTGCTGCAGCAAAGAGCGGCGCTGCGATCTGCCACATACACGTTCGCGAGCCTGAAACGGGTACTCCCAGTATGAATATCGAATATTATCGGGAGGTTGTGCAACGAATCCGTGCAAGCAGCACGGACCTGATCATCAATCTTACAACCGGCCCTGGGGGGCGTTATGTACCCTCGGATGAAGACCCGGCGCAGGCAGCCCCCACCACCACACTGGTTTCGCCGATCGTTAGAACAGAACACGTCGTTGAGCTTAAACCAGAAATCTGCAGTTTGGACCTCAACACCATGTGGTTTGGTGGTGGTGCAGTGATCAATCATCCACCAGCTATAAAAGCGATGGCAGAAAGAATCTATGCCTCTGGGGTCAAGCCTGAATTAGAAGTCTTTGATACCGGTGACATTCGCCTTGCCCGAGACTTAATACACGATGGCAGTCTTAAACCACCTATGCTTTTCCAACTGGTCATGGGTGTAAGTTATGGCATGGATGCGACTCCTCAATCGCTTGCTTACGCGCGGTCGATGCTTCCAGAGGGCTCCGAATGGGCAGCCTTCGGGGCAAGTCGACACGCCTATCCAATGCTCGCACAGGCATTTCTTTTAGGCGGCCACTGTCGAGTCGGTATGGAAGATACGGTTTATCTTTCAAAGGGTGTTAAAACGCCCGGGAATGGTGCTTTGGTGGAGAAAGCTGTTCAACTTATCCAAACCCTTGGCGGACAAGTTGCTACGGTCAATGAAGCCCGTCAAATTCTGGGACTCTCACCCGCTAGTTGATTGTTAGGTCGAATTGATTTATCAAATTTTATCGAGTTGCAATCAAGAACAAAACTTAACACGCCGATGCATGAATAGAAGAATCGAAAAGCTCAAACGCTATATCAAGGAAAATCTAGCGTCGCTGGCCTGGGTGATTGTTATCGCGGTATCTATGTACTACTACGTATCGCTGATGTTCAGTGGCTGATACGCCTGTTCTCTGATGCCATAAAACAGCGCAGTGGCGTAGGCTAATACCAATTATTGATCAGTCGTATTCGTCGAACCTTTCTCGTGAGATCGGCCCTTGCGTCTGCATTGAATCCGGAAAGGGTAACGGTATTTGCTTGTTGTGGCGATCAAAGTTGATTTGTTTACGTTTCCGATAGGAAATGATTCGTCTACGTGTAGTCCAACGCTTGGTGTTCATAGTTGCTGGGTGTCCGATGCTCAGGCAGCCGTGTAGCCACCATCAACTGTCCAGGCCGCACCGGTAACAAAGGAAGCCTCTTCAGAGGCTAGAAATGTGATCACACTGGCTATCTCTGCAGGCTCCCCTAATCGACCTATGGGATGTTTAGCCACCAAAGCAGCATGCATGTTTGGGGAGTCTGTAACCGTTTTTGTCAAATTAGTATAGACGAAGCCCGGGCATACAGCGTTAACCCGAATTGCTTTACCGGCTACTTGTAACGCGAGATCCCGTGTTAGTTGTAACACACCGCCTTTACTGGGGGGGTAGGGTGAAAATCCATCCGACAGAGACAGCGCTGGATCGTAACTTACAAATGACATTATTGAGGCTAGATTAACAATTGCTCCGCCGCCAGATTGGAGCAGGACTGGTACCGCGGCATGGCACATCAGCATCGTGCCTTTTAGATTTACACTCAGCACTTCGTCCCATTTCTGTTCAAAGTCGACATCCTCGCCAGCTGTTCTAGCACTTATACCTGCTGAATTGACCACGATGTCAAGACAGCCAAACAGGTTTACGGCAGCCTCCACCCACCGGTTGCAGTCGTTTCTATCGCGCACATCCCCTTGATCGATTCTCAAATCATTCGGAGCGTGGGAGGATCCGGGCAAAGTAAATTCTTCACGGTCTACTGCCAGTACTCGAGCGCCTTCCGATACAAAACGTTCAACCGTAGATTTCCCGATACCCGATGCAGCACCAGTAATGATTGCAACCTTACCATCTAAGCGATTAGACATAGTATTCAATCAGTTATATATTAATATTAATGTAATTATCCAAGTAAATGCTACGATTAATGGCCCGATCATAATCCATGCCAGGTTCTGCCAAACAGATCTATTGTGGCACACTCACCCATACATCCAGTATTTCTCCCACGCTCTGATTCCGGATATAGTTGAATGCGGGTCAACGCAAAGCCCCTGGCACGATGAATCGTAGTCAGGCGGATATTGCCATGAGTAGCATACGGTATGTCTGTGAGATCCAAGTTAATGACGATGGTGGTAACTGTGATATTGGTTCTGGCTGGACTGGTCGCATTACCAATTTACGCGAGTAGTGACCTCCCGTTTAATTGGGTTCGGAATCTGAACAGTACGGCGTGGGGCTATACTCAGGCCGAAGATCCTAGTGAATATGGATCAAATGGAATGGTAGAAAGATTTGAACTCCGTATGGGGGATTGCGGCAAAAACGAACATGAGGATGACTGTAAATCGAACCAGGAGCGCATTGAATTAATCGAACGTGATCGACCTGCTGACCCACTCAACGGAGAAGTTTGGTATCGCTGGAAAATGTATTTTCCCGATGGTTACAGAAGCATCTATCCGACAAAAACACATCATATTCGGTTTGTCGAGAGGAGTGACAAATTAGCGTGGTCTTTCGAAATCGGGAGTACTGGTGTTTTTTGGTTAGGCAATTACGTCTCGGATGAACACACCTACTACCCACTAATCGATGAGGACGAGCTATTGTCTCAATGGCATGAATTGAGTGTGCATGCAAAGTGGGGGTCGGATAGTGGATTTTTCAATGTATGGATCAACAATGTTAAGAAAGTTAACTTTGTGGGTGCAACTTGTCGAGGCTGTCGCCTTCGTTTTGGTTACGGAATCATACGCTCTGGCCTAGACCAATATTATAAATCCTACCCAGGAAATGATTTGCCGACACAGGTTATATACTATTCAGGACTTGAAAGAAGTGCCAGTGGCATTGACTACCCAGGGTATATTCCGCCTCAAGCAACTGACACCCCCACTGTAAGCGATCAAGCTCAAACGCTTAAGCCAGTGTTAATCATAGAAAGCAGCAGCAAAAAGACACCCGACAAAGACCAACTTGAACTGGATAAAGGTGATTTAGACCTCCCTAACAAAGAATAATTGTTTGATGACCAACTGGGGCTCATCAAAAACACTATGAAGAACGAAAAAACTTTTATTACAGCCGCAGAACTGCTCCGAGATTCGTTTTTGCTTGCAAGCAATATTCTTCAAAGTGGATTTCGCCCGGACTATATCGTGGGCATATGGCGAGGCGGTACGCCGGTAGGCATTGCTGTGCAGGAATTTCTCGACTACGCTGGTGTTGAAACCGATCACATTGCAATTCGAACGTCTCACTATACAGGCATAGACCAGACAACACTGAATGTACAGGTGCATGGACTGGGTTATCTAATACGTAAAGTGAATAAACAAGATTCCCTTCTCATTGTTGACGATGTGTTCGATACAGGAATGAGCGTAGAAGCTGTGATCGGTGAGCTTTTAAAGCGGACGCGTCTAAATATGCCTGATGACGTCCGTATCGCGACACCGTGGTATAAGCCCTCTAAGAACAAAACGGGGCGGACACCCAACTATTACATTCATGAAACCGCGCAGTGGCTTGTTTTCCCACACGAACTCACAGGCTTAACACATGAAGAGGTTTGTCGTGGAAAGCCGGAAATCGCCGACATTGTCGCCTCGCTACAGACATCAAATCAGGCGGTGTGACTAAGCCAGGCTCCTAAACGGAGTGGGCGCGAGCCAGTGTTACTGTCACCACAACGCCAGAATGGTCCCGGCGATTCTCCGCCTTAACCGTTCCGCCGTGAAATTCGGCAATGAGGCGTACGACGTATAGTCCAAGTCCCAGGTGCGCCTCACGAGCGTCCTTAGCACTAGAAACCATTGGGTCGAATAATCTATGTTCGATATCCTGGGGAAGGGTGGGTCCCCGATTAAGAACAGACAAAGAAATCAGATCATGAGCGAGACTAATCTGAACAACGAT
Organism: Gammaproteobacteria bacterium REDSEA-S15_B12; assembly: GCA_001629395.1. Classification (GTDB taxonomy): domain Bacteria; phylum Pseudomonadota; class Gammaproteobacteria; order Arenicellales; family UBA868; genus REDSEA-S09-B13. The sequence goes on from LUSG01000258.1 coordinate 7,990, forward strand.
ATCGCCAACAGTGCTGAAGCGTATAGCGTTATCAACTAGCTTGTCTAAAAGCTGGGCCACTCGATCGGGGACCCCTTCGACATAGAATGTACCAGGCAAGGCTTCGATCCTGATTGTTCGATCAATATTGACCTGCTGATAACCCCCTACACAAGAAGTAACCAGTTGTCTGAGGTCGAATCTTTCGAACTGGTCGGATTCTTGTTCCAGGGCTTCTTTTAGGCTTGCAGCTTCTGTCAGACTAGTCAGTATTGAACGGAGTCGTTGTACACCATTTTGTGCACGAAGAAAATATTTGTTATCACGAAGGTCCTGGTTGGAATACTGGAGATTTTCAAGTGATGAATTCACCACGTTCAAGGGGTTGTGCATCTCGTGTGCCAGTGTGTCGGGCAGTTTTTCAAGATACCTTGTGTACTGGCCAAGATTCTGCAACATGGCAGAAATACTTCGTGTCAGACTGCCAAGTTCATCGGCAGCACGTGTGCCGGACCTGATATTATCTCGAAGCAGACGACCTTCATCAGTGGTTGCCTGTTCGGTTTCTCGCTGCAACCGACCGACACGGTAAGTTAGCCTGCTGGCAAACACAAGAATTATGATTGATAGAAATAGAAATACACCAAGAAAAAGGAGCATAAATCGTCGTAGGGTTTCATATTGAAGCGATAGCAGTCGGTTTCCACTTTGTTTCATCAGAACAGCGCCTTGGATTTTTCCTTTTGCCCAAATAGGCAGGGCACTGACTATCAGCTTAGCTTCACCATGTCGTCGACGTTCACTGACCTGAGAACCGTTGTTGATAACATTTGAAAGGATACGCAGGTCTTCCTTAGAGGAATCTATTCGCATGTCTTTAAGTCCGCCTAGGGGTTGGCGTAGTACGTTCTGCACGTAACCGAAAATCCTTGTCCCAAATCCGAATGTTTGCCTCAGAGAGATAGATGGGTTCGAGCAGTTTGGCCAGTGCGGGGGTCATCAGTCGTACACGGCCAAGATTGTGAACGAAGGGATCAGGGTCCGTAGAGATACGTCCCGTTATCTCGCGTGCGACCGGGTCGTCTACATCAACAATCTCGAATTTGATCCTCGCCCTTTGTCCCATAATGGCTTTGGGAATTCTTGCTTTAATGAAGTAACCGCCGTCAGCAGGTTCAAACACTGCCGTAATTTCCTTTAGTGCTTCCCCGGTTTCCGGTTCACGCCAACCGGTTTTCATAGAATAAACACTCATCCGCCCTTCCTCTCTAGCGACTAGAAGGTAACGCCTGAGTTCGATACCGAATGCCTGAATAGTGACTCGTAGCTGATCGCTGTTAGCCAGACTGACCAACTCCGGATCTCTGAATACGACATTGTTGTCGGTTACTTGAAACAGCGCATAAACGAACGACTCATGAGTCCCCAGAGCATGACGAACTGACAATGAGTGCGGCCTGTATTCTGGTGTACACTCGAAAAACCCGGTCCCCGTGTATTCACGGATGTCTTGAAATGATGATTCCCAGTCGGTAACGTTAGCATCGATCGAAAGAGAGTTAGTCAGTTTGGTTGGCAATACCTCGAATGACTGTCCAAGTACTTCCACTACACCAACATCCGGATCGAACAAGGCCTCTCGGTTCGATAACAAACTTGCGATTCCTTCAGAAGTCAACTCAAGGGCCTGTTGCTGTCCCTCCAACAGGAAGTTTTCCATCTCACGGACCGATTTGTAGCCCATCCACGGAATAGCCAGCAGTGAAAGTACCAACAGTAACAACTTGGTCCTGATCTTGAGGCCGGTTCGGATTCGGCGATGTTTTGACGCACCCTTTCTGGATTGTTGCTGGGTGAACGACTTATCGTTTTTCTGTGTCGCGGTCACAATCGTCTAGTCGTGGGACCATTTATAGCCGGTGCCATGCACTGTTTGAATTCGGTCAAAAGCAGGATCAATGAGCCTGAACTTGTTTCTGATACGGCGGATATAACCGTTGATGGTATTTCTTTCCACCAGTCCTTGGCGTGTGACATCGTTAAGAGCTTCATATGTTTTAACGTGTCCAGGTCGCCGAGCCAGCGACTCGACCAACCAGAACTCCGTTAAGGTCAGATTGACTATTTCATCCCGCCACAAAACCGACATGCTTTTTTCATCTATCTCCAACTGGTCTAGCTTTATTGATGACTCGGCATCTATAGGATGCTGGATCTGCTCGGCAATCCGAAGTAGGGCGTGAACTCGGGCAACCAGGAATTCCAGGCTGACCGGCTTGGTAATGTAGTCCCAGGCTGTCATCCGCTGGGACGAGATGCGATCGGCATCACTATCTCGAGCGGTCAGGAATATAACGGGGAGGTTAGGACTCATGTTCCTGAGTTCCATACACAACTCAAAACCACCGTCCATATCCTCGCCCAACATGATGTCTAGGATAGCGATATCTGGAAGTGACTTTTGAAATCCAGCTTGCGCTTCTAATTTACTGCCATATGCTTGGATCTCGAATCCTTGCGCCGCGAGAACGTCTGTATAATTTTCGCGCTGATCAAAGTCATCTTCGACAACGGCTACTATTTTCATGGCGTAGCTCTCATTTGGTTGGTTAAATTGTCAAACTCCTAAGATAACGCAGCTACCTCCTCAGTGGTGAACTTACTCAAATGTGCTTCAAATAACAATAAAACAGCGATTACTCTATGATTACCATCAATCCGACGCTTCGAAACCAGATCAAATCATTACACTTTTGGCTGGTCATCAGCGTATTCGAGCGAAAAATGTCGAAGATAGTGTTTGTGCCACTATCGGACGAAATGGTATTTGAGCACCCGGAAATGATCACGGGTCCGATTACTACCTATAGTCCGAATACTTCAAGAACGGATAAGCAGTCTTTGAGTTCGAAAAAATCACTTCACGCCCCAAAGATCTACCTGAAAGGGGATAGGGTCAACGGTATCGACGTCGTCTATGCTAGAGAAAAGTCAAACATGAGGAGTCAAGACTGAAAAACCGCGGTTATAACCGCGGTTTTCGTTGGGCTAGGTTTTCCGCAAGGGCAGGGGTGTATCCTGCTTCTCACGTCCAGGGCGAACCGGGCGGGTGGCACTGGGTCTTAGGCG
>LUSG01000259.1 GCA_001629395.1 Gammaproteobacteria bacterium REDSEA-S15_B12
GCATTGGCCGGAGCGTTATGTCGGTACGATGCTTGGTGCCTGGGAATACAAGCGCAGTCGAGAGCAGACCGATGTGGTTCCGTTTGAGGATCAGGTCGGTGCGCTCGCTCGGTTGATCGAGGAGGGCAAACTGCGGGCCTGGGGACTGAGTAATGAAACCACGTACGGTCTCTGTCAGTTCCATCAGACAGCAGTGTCTATGGGTGTACCCTTGCCGGCTACCGTACAGAATGATTTCAGCCTGCTGGACCGCTCGATGGAACCCGAACTTGCCGAGGCGATTACACCCAGGCACCTGAATATCTCTTTTCTGGTCTACGGGGCCTTGAATGGTGGCTTACTCAGCGGAAAATACTTCGAAGGAAAACCGCAGGAGGGTCGACACTGTCTGTGGCCCGACTTTCAGCCCCGTTATCACTCCGACCTGAGCCGCCGAGCGGCCCAGCAGTACGTTACCCTGGCTAAAGCATACGGCCTGACTCCGGTAGAACTCGCTTTAGGTTGGACGCTGTCGCGTGAATATGTCAGCTCAACGATTATAGGTGCAACAAAAATGGATCAGCTGAGGGCTTGTCTAGCGACTGTCGACATCAATATCGGCGATGAGCTGAGCACTGCAGTTGACGAGATCCATAAGGTTTTCCCGAACCCCAACAAGTCTGCGGGCGTGATATCTCCGGGCTTCATCAAAGATGTCCGCAAGGGTATTTAGCATCAGGTTTGCCGGACCTTCGTCAGGCTGGTACTGGTCTTATCTGCCGCAGTTTCGAGTTGATTCGACGCTCTAACCTGATTGACAACAGCAGCTTGCATGGGTAGTTCAAACCGGGTCAGCGAGCTTTGCTGTGCAAACCGGTTGACTGGAACAGTCGGGTAGTACATCTATTCAGAATCCACTCTTGAACAGTAGAGGGGGTCACTAACGTAGTTTGTTATTTTCCTTGTGGCGCAGCGCATCACGCTTTGTTTTTATTTCCAGGTTGCGGGTAAATGCTTGTTCCAGATCGATGCCGGTCTGGTTGGCAAGACAAATCAATACGAACAGAACATCAGCCAACTCGTCTGCGAGGTTTTTGTTCGCATCAGTTTCTTTTTCGCTTTGTTCCCCGTATTGCCGGGCGACTATTCGCGCGACCTCACCGACTTCTTCCATGAGTATCACGGTGTTGGTCAGTTCATTGAAGTACCTGACACCATATTCGTTGATCCAGTCGTCAACGATCTGTTGAGCTTGTTTGATTTTCACGTAAATGCTCGTTGTTCCGGATTAGTTGTATGAGCACATGCTAACATTTGGAAGAGACGCCGTTCGCCTCGAGTGGGTAAATCACCGGTGATTAGGGCGACGTCACGCGATAGTCGTCATAATCTGCGTTAAGTCGAGGCGCGCAATATCGGGCACCATAGCGTTTTCTTCGGCGAAACCCGCAACAAGAAGTAGAAATGGCCGCTCCTCGGAAGGTCGTTCGAGAATCTTGTTTAAAAACCGCATGGGACTCGGTGTATGTGTCAGTGTTGCAATGCCGGCATTATGGAGCGCGGTAATCAGCAGGCCAGTGGCAATGCCAACCGACTCTGGGGTGTAGTAATTTTTTAAACGATGACCATTAGCATCGTAGCTAAACTTTTTCAGGAAGACAGCGATCAAACAGGAGGCTGATTCCAAGAATGGTTTATGTTCATTCGTGCCGAGCGGTGCAAGCGCTTCCAGCCATTGTTTCGATGCTCGATGCGTATAAAATTCCCGTTCTTCAACCTCAGCAGCCTTTCGAATTCGATGTCTTGTATCCTGTTTTGTTACGAGTACGAAATGCCATGGCTGCATATTAGCGCCGCTTGGCGCTGTACCGGCGGTTCGGATCGCATTTTCAATCACGACTCGTGGGATCTTCCGTGACGAATAATCTCGCACGGTTCGTCTCAATTGCATGTTCGCGAGAAACTGTTCCGATCGCTGAATCATCTCTTCATCAGGATACGACCGAGGTTCGAAAGGGATAAAAGGATAGTTTGTCATAGGTCTGATCTTATAGTGAGTTCACTTTATAAGGTTTTTTCTCGAACACCTCTTATATTGATCTCAACGTCGTCAAAATTCGGGTCGAACATTTCGTCCTGCGCAAATAGCGGTGACAGACCAGTAAGTGCGAGTTCAGGAATTAGCTTTCGTCGTGCGACGTCAGCACTGCTCGCCTGTACATTCACTTCGCCGGCATACTTAAGGTCACGGGCTGATGGGCCTGAATAACACAAGGTCAACTCATATTGAAGCGCAAAGATTGGCATTGCATTAGATTAGCTTTAATTCCTGGACCGGAACCGTTTCCAAAGAACGTCCGCGTTGGCAGCAATTTTTTCGTTAAATCGAATTTCGGATCTGAAGCGGCAGGCATTGTCATCCCAGGAAACACATTCAGAAAACAGCTCGATTTCGCTATGCAGCAATATCGGACGCCGAAAAGTCACATTAATCTGATTGGTTAGATAGACTGGATGATTGTTATCGAAGTGTTCGAAATTATCGATGCAGAAGTCACCGTAACGCTTAACAGTCTCTTTCATAACACAGGCAGCCGAATGGCAGTCTAAGAGCGTACAAAGAATGCCACCGTTTACAAAGCCAAACCCATTGTCAAATTTTTCAGGCGCTGTCCAGGTCGCGATTACACCCTGATCAGTCGAATAGGATTTGATCTGCAGGCCATCGGCATTACCGGGACCGCAGCCAAAGCAAGTGCCGTTTGGATAATATTGGTCCTGTAATGATTGTTCCATTTAGGGTTTCCCCCATATTTTTTGCTTGCGATATTGAGCGTAATTGTAGTCGTATCCAGCATTTGGCATTGTGCGTAACCAAATGGGCTGTGTTCAAATAGGGGCTTGGCACGTGTACAGATCGACCTTCAATATAGAGTTGGCTCATGAATATTGCAGCGCTACTACAGAAATCAGCACGTAGCTTTGGTACATCACCGGCGGTGTCATACGCTACGGGTATCTATCTGACCTACAGTGAACTTGCCGATCGAGTGCAGCAACTCGCGGCCAGTTTTGTAAAACGATGTAATCTGAGGCGTGGTGACAGAGTAGGGATTGCCATGACCAATTGCCCCGCTTTTACAGAAGTACTCTATGCGATCTGGCATGCAGGATTGGTTGCCGTGCCGATGAATGCCAAGCTCCATCAGCGTGAGTTTGACTACATTATAGAAAATGCCGGTGTGCGTTTATGTATGGTTAACCGCGACCTAGAGGGGACAATTGGTCCATTGTGCAATTCAGTCGCACGTCTAGATCGGGTCGTCAGTGTCGACACTACTGACTACTCCGACTTGTTGACTTCGTCTGAGATTCCACTCCAGAGTGTGAATGCAGACGATCCGGCTTGGTTGTTTTATACCAGCGGTACCACGGGTAGGCCAAAGGGTGCGACTTTGTCGCATCGTAACCTTATGGTAATGACGCTCAGTTATTTTGCCGATCTGGAAAGTCTTTCGAACAGTGATTGCATCATCCATTCTGCACCTTTGTCCCATGGGTCGGGTATTTACGGCATCCCTCATTTGGCGAAGGCTGCCAATCAGGTGATACCTGAGAGTGGTGGGTTTGATCCACTGGAAACCAATGAACTTTTGGTGAAGTGGCCGAGCTCAGGTTTTTTCTTTGCACCAACCATGATCGTTCGACTACTGGCAGCGGGTGCTATAAGTGAGCCGGCACGAGCAAATCTTAGGACTATCATTTATGGCGGTGGACCCATGTATACCCAGGATCTGTATCAAGCATTAGATGTTTTTGGCCCACAACTCATTCAGATCTATGGGCAGGGAGAGTCACCAATGACCATCACCTACCTTTCCAAACGAATGCATGAACAAAAATCACACCCGAGATATTCAACCGGGTGAGATTATCGTTCGGGGAGACGTTGTGATGACGGGATACTGGGAGAATCCAAAAGCGACCGCGGCGGCACTGAAAGATGGTTGGTTATATACAGGTGATGTTGGTGTGATTGATTCGGACGGTTTTTTGACATTGAAAGATCGCACCAAAGACATGATTATCTCCGGCGGTTCGAATATTTATCCACGTGAAGTCGAGGAGGTGCTGTTGCGCCATGATGCGGTTCTCGAGGCCTCTGTCGTTGGCCGTATCCATCCAGACTGGGGGGAAGAGGTGGTTGCTTTCGTAGTTCTTAAGCCCGACGTTAAGGCCAGCAAACAAGATCTGGACAAATTTTGTCTGGACAATATTGCCCGTTTCAAGCGCCCAAAAAATTACCGATTTCTGAAAAGTCTGCCAAAGAATAACTACGGTAAGATACTGAAAACAGTACTCCGCGAGCAGCTTGAATCTGATTCTAGCGAATCACCAGCAGTGAATTGAGTGCAAATCAGACTGTCTCAGTGTGCCAGAGCAGATAGAGTGCGAGTAGCGGGGTGTCGCCGGCGCGTACACCATGCAAGTCGTGAGGATTGTTGTAAAGCAGATTACCTGCTGATACGACTCGGTAGGAGTCACAGCCACCATAGCGCCAGCTGGCTGTGCCCGACATAGAGTAGGCCAACCGTGTGGTGCTTTAAATTAAATAGATTGTTGAAAACACACAGTGCGATAGTGTTTCCCATGCCAGGTGTTCTAGGGGATTCAGTCCACGGTAGATCATCACAGAGCTGGATAAGTTGTTGTGCCAGGCGTGTATCGCGAGCTTTGCGCAGCTCACTGGAAGGTAGCATTGTTTCTGCTGGTGGCGATTTAGGAATAGCTGTACCGATGTCTTCGGAAAATCTAGTTACAGCAGATTCATGTTCGGGACATTCGGCACACACTCTCATGGCTCGAGCTACAGATAGCAAGAACTTACGGATCTGTTCAAAGGGAAGGTGGTCAGTACTGTTTGAAGGCGGCAAGTAACCCGAGACCTGTATGGGGTAAGGTTAGTGCATTGTAGCGCTGTTAGTTCGAAGTAGGTACTTGTAGCGATTGCTCAATGGGTTCAGAATTCTGCCGCCCGTGATGAACATTAGTCGGCCTACTTAATCTTGTTCTGATCTCAGTTGGCTAGAAACGGGCGCCAGTAATCGAAAAATCTACCTTTGTTACACCAGTAATTACCAGATTCAACATGTTTATCATTACCTAATTGGTCTCAAGAACTATTCAGTGAAAATTCAAAATTCTGCTCGGACTCAACCAACTTGGCTGCTCGTACTATTCGTATCGACTAGCGTCTTTGCCACTACGATCATTACCCCATCACTACCAGGTATTACGTTTGAATTTGGTGTAACTGCACACGAGACGCAAATGGTCATAACCGGTTTCCTGGCGGCTACGGCTGCTGGGCAACTGTTTTTTGGACCAATTTCTGATCGATTTGGTAGACGTCTACCTTTGTTGGTTGGGTTGGGGTTGTTTCTTGTTGGTTCAGTACTGGCTTTTTTTGCACCTAATTTGGATATTTTAGTTGCTGCGCGTTTGATTCAGGGTATAGGCGCTGCGGCGGCTATGGTTTTGTCCCGAGTCATTATTAATGATACCCATGCGCCCCGAGAGGCTGCCGCACGCATGGCTGCGGTGATGTCTGCAAC
>LUSG01000026.1 GCA_001629395.1 Gammaproteobacteria bacterium REDSEA-S15_B12
GCCCATCGGAACAGTTGCCAAGCGCCTACCCGCGTAAACAGTTACTCCGTACGGCCGTAAAACGACAAGGCCGCCTCGCGCGTCACATAACCTTCCTTGATGTCCTGCGCAATAGCTGTAGGGCTCCGCTCATCGACAGAACCATAACCCCCACCCCCAGCGGTGTACAGGCTCAGAATATCTCCTGCCTTTAGATCGAACTGACCCTTACTTGGCATCGGCTCGGTCTGACCATCCCGGGTTAGCTCGCAGTAGGATTTACCCCCGTCGGTACCGCCGAACAATCCAAACGGGGCTATACGCGCACGGTCCGAGTAACGGGCAAAGTTGGTGTTGTCCTTGAGAATCCGGTAGCGCCGCATCAACGCCAGGCCGCCGCGCTGTCGGCCGTGGCCGCACGAGTCGGGCACCAGTGCGTAGGCCTCCACTCGAAAATGGTCGAAATCCATGTCCATCGCCTCGACCGGCACGTTGGTACAGTTCGACAGCGTCGAATCCACCGCATCGCAGCCGTCGACCCGGGGGGAGGCACCATAGCCACCCCCGAAGATCTCCAGGTACACCTTGTACCGTGAACCCGACAGATGGGAGATCGCAGTGGAATGCGTGGAATCGTTACCCCCGGCAATGACTTTGTCCGGCACAGCCTGGGCCAGCGCCTTGAGCACGGCATCAAAACAGCGATAGGCCGACAGCATGCGCGCACGCACCGGTGCCGGATAGATCGGGTTGACCAGACAGCCCTCGGGCGCCGTCACGGTAACCGCGCTCTTCATACCTTCGTTGAACGGAATATCCGCACTGGTCAACGTCGCCTTGATCGCAGCAAGCGTTGCCGAGATCGTCGATGCCCAGGGGCAATTCAGGTTACGCTGGACCTGAGGACAGGTGCCATCGAAATCGACATGCACTGAATCGCCCTGAACCGTCACTTTTACTTTGACCACCAGCGGTTCGTCACTCAGTCCGTCATCGTCGATCGCGTCTTCACCGAAATATTCCCCATCGGGCACCTCGCGCAAGGCGGCCCGGAAGCGTCGTTCGGAGTAGTCGATCAGCTCAGTCATCGATCGGGTGACGCTGTCGGTCCCGTATTTCTCACACAATTGTTTCACGCGCTCGGCGCCGATGGCATTAGAAGCAAACTGAGCATAGAAATCGCCAATCGTCTGATCGGGAACACGAATATTGGCCGCAACCAGCCGCTCCAGTGGTCCGCCGTTCCAGTCCCGTGAAAAGTTGTACACCGACGGTGGGAAAATGATGCCTTCGGCATGGACATCGACTGCATCCGGGCTCAGCCCCGGATTGCCACCTCCCAGATCAAGGTGATGGGACACGGTCCCGGCAAATCCGACCAGCTCGTCCGATACGAATATCGGCGAGAAAATAAAAACATCCTGCAGATGCTGGCCGCCCCCGTAAGGGTCGTTATTGATATAAAAGTCGCCCTCTTTCAGCTCTTCCGGTGGCACGACCGCGGCACAGGCCCGGAAAATGTCCGACATCGGGCCGAGTTGCATGGGAATCAGTTCGGCCTGGGCGACTACATTGCCGTCACGGTCGAAAAGGGCGGCGGAAGCATCCTGCGCTTCGCGGACGATATTGGAATAAGACGACCGGATGAGTTTCACCCCCATCTCCCGACCGGCCGCCATCAGCGCCTGGCTGACTACGGCATATTCGACCGCATCCAGCGAGGTACCGGTCATCGTTTGCGTTTCCTGGGCTGCACGCTCGGGCATACTCAGACCCTCGTCATGACGGTGTTGTCGTACGGATCACGTACCGCTTGCCAGCCAGCCGGCAGAAACAAGGTGGAGGTCGGATCTTCCAGCAAAGCCGGTCCCGTCACAGGCTCTCCTGCAACCAGGCTGGCACGACTGGTCAATCGTCCCTTGCACCAGGCACGGTCGGCGTAGATCTCTATCTCGCTGTCGTGATCGATCGTCGCATCACTCTCTGACAGTACCGGGACATCTTCAAGCACCATCGTCATACCGAGGCGAAACGACACGAACTCGACGGGTTTGCTGCTGGCTCCCCCAAAGAAAAATACCTTGTGGTGTTCTTCGTTGAAACGGATCCGAATATCATCCGCTGTCAGATGAGCCAACGTCGACACGTCGAAGCGTACGGGTACCTCGAATGCCTGCCCGACAAACCGCATGTCGGCAATGAAATCTACCGATGGTTCACCCTCGAGATTCAGTGCCTTGAACCGGGCCGAGGCTTCTTCGACCATGCTCGTGTAGGTCTGCCGGACAATATCGGGCGCTGAATCATCGACTCTTGCCCGGCGGGTCAGGCTGGTGAACTGGGTAAAGTCACTGGCAATCAACCCGTAGGCCGAAATCACACCGGCACTCGGTGGTACAACGACCTGGGCAATCCCCAGATCGGAAGCCACGCTGGCGGCGTGCAGTGGACCAGCACCTCCGAAAGGCACCAATACATAATCACGGGGATCGAATCCACGCTCGGTCGTAACCAGCTGGATGGCTCGGCCTACGTTCGCGTTGGCGAGTTGGACTGCGCTGTCGGCAGCATCTTCGAGACCCATCCCTAACTGATCAGCGATCGCCTGAAACACCGCCCTCGAGCGTTCGGAAGATATCGCCATGCGCCCGCCGAGGAATGCCTCGGGCCGCACCGTGTTGCGAATAACGTGGGCATCAGTGAGTGTCGGCGCCTGACCACCCCGACCATAACAGGCAGGTCCCGGATCAGCACCGGCGGATTGAGGACCGACTCGCAGCATACCGCCATCGTCAGCCCAGACCACTGACCCACCCCCGGCCCCGATCGTGTGAATATCGATCAGCGGCACTCTGATCGGCAGACCGTCGATACTGTACTCCTGTGTCAGCTGCGCCTTGCCATCGGTCACCATGCACACATCCGTCGACGTACCGCCCATATCCAGGGTGATCAGGTTGGCGTATCCCGACAACCCGGCCTGGCGCGTGGCGCCCATCACCCCGGCCGCCGGGCCGGACAGCAACGCGTTCACCGCGTTGGATTGCATGGCCTCGGCCGGCAGACGTCCACCGTTACTCTGCATCACCGAAAAGCGTCCCGTAAAACCGCCTTCGTCAAGCCGGCTGACAAGCCGTGAGATGTATCGATCGACCACGGGCTGTACATAGGCCGACAACGATGTCGTGGAGGCGCGTTCGTATTCCCGGAACTCACGGGAAACTCGTGACGACAGCGAAACGTGAAGGCCCGGCAGGCGCTTGCCCAACAATTCAGCCAAGGCCTCCTCGTGTACCGGATTCACGTAGGCATTGAGCAGACAGATCGCTACGGCATCGTAGCCGCCGGCTTCGAGCTGTGGCACCAGTGAATCCTCGACACTGCTGCGATCGAGAGGCAGCTCGACACTGCCGTCTGCCAGCACCCGTTCGATGACTTCATAACAGGCAGCACGGGTAACTACAGGTTCAGGCTTGGCGTATTCCAGGTCGTAGATTCGACTGCGGCCGTGGCGCTGCAGACGAAGGATGTCGCGAAACCCGTAGGTGGTGATAAATGCTGTGGGAAACCCTTTTCGTTCGAGTACGGCATTGGTGGCCACTGTCGAGCCATGCGCCAGCTCTTCGATGCTGTCTATGGGAATACCACTGTCTATCAGCGCGTTGAATGCGCCTTCGTCGGGTTGTTGCGGTACAGACGGTACCTTGGTGATCGTAATCCCGCCATCACCAATGGCAACGAGATCCGTGAAAGTTCCGCCCACCTCAACACCCAATCGCATCCGAGTCCCCTGATTGTCCTGTTGGCTGCTATTCAACATCGCGTTCGCTCACTGGCGAAAACCACTTGCGCCAAGTCTATTGTATTATGAGAGGCTATATACAGGAGCGTCCCACATGTCACTGACCCAAGCTCCCGGCACGCCGCCGGGTACCTTTCTTAACTACCCGCTATCACTGGATCTCGACGACCTGAATGCGGACATCGCTATTCTTGGCATTCCTTACGGTCTGCCTTACCGGTCGGACGAGATGGCCAACGACCAGAGCCGGGCCCCTGATGCTATCCGGCAACTGTCTCACCACCCGTCCTACAGCCGGACCCATTACGACTGGGACCTGGGTGGTCCGCTGCTCGACAACCGCGATGTCAAAGTCGTGGACTGCGGCAACGTCACTACAGACCTTGTCGACCTGCAGGAACACTACCGCCGCGCGGAACAGGCAGCACGAAAGATCTTCGACGCCGGGGCGACTCTGGTAAGCATCGGGGGGGATCATGGCATTCCCATACCCGTGATGCGGGCTCTGCAACGCGACGAGACCATCACCCTGGTGCACGTGGATGCCCACCTGGACTGGCGCCACGATGTCAACGGTGTGACCGAAGGCTACTCCAGCCCGATCCGCCGGGCGTCCGAGATGGACTGGTTCGGCCCGATCGTGCAGATCGGCATCCGGGGGATCGGCAGTGCCCGCGAGGCCGAAGTGGCCGATGCCCGCAGCTACGGCGCAGACATCATCACGGCTTACGAGATGCATGATATCGGTATGGACAAAGTGCTGGATCGCATACCTGACGGCGGGCCGTACTACCTGACGATCGACGCCGATGGACTCGATCCGACGATTATGCCGGCCGTAATGGCCCGAGTACCAGGCGGACTGAACTGGGTACAGACCTGGCAACTGATCCATGGTCTGGTCAAAAAAGGCCGGGTCCTTGGCATGGATCTGGTCGAGATCGCACCCTCGCACGACCTCGACGGGATGACCCTGGTTCATGCGGAAAGACTGATCTGCAACTTTATCGGCGCAACGATCCGCGCCGACTATTACGACTGACTGCAGCGATTCGACAGCAAAGCCGGTTTACCAGATGACCTTCATGATGGCACCGTCACCTGATTGAATGCACCCTGTTGTAGGGTCAGTCCATGCCGGGCCGATCGATTTTCTATACCGGGCGCGGTGGCGGCCTCAATCCCGATATCGCTGTAGATAATCGGTGTAGCTTTTCTCGAACCCTGCCAACTGCTCAGCGGTGTACGCCTGGTAGTCGATATCCAACTCCAGATGCTGTTCCGACACCATGCCCCACAGTGTCTCCCGCAGGTTTGCGGCACACCGCATGGCATCGAAACGCCGCCAGTCAACCTCTGTCGCCGGGTGACCCAGGTAGGCTTCCAATAGCTGCGTCTCCTGTTGGCGATCGAAGTCGGAAATCGCCGCCATGTTGCCCACGTCGAACCAGACGTTGCCGAAAGCGCCGTATTCCCAGTCGATCAGCCAAACCTTGTGACCATCGTCGATAAAGTTGGCAGCGAGCAGATCGGAATGGCAAATACAAATGCGGGGTTCACCAGCATCCCTCTCCAGAGCGGCCGCGATGGCCATCAGACGCTCGAGATCTGGGGGCAGTGTTTCACTCTGCCTGAGCAAATGGGCGTAGTCCCGAAGGACATGCCATACCCAGAACAGGTAGCCCGGACCGCGGACTTTTTGGTGCATTTCAGTGTGCACACGTTTCACGATGCCGACACCACGCTCCAGATTCATCACGCCGTCGCCCGCAAAATGAAGGTGCGGTGAGATGCCAAGATCAGCCGCAGCCCGGCTGAGTTCGGCCTCGCGGGTGCGCAGAACATGATGTACCGCGATGTCATGCCCGTACCGGGCGACGTACTTGCCGCGGGTATCGGTAACAATAAAACTCTCATTGCTCAACCCACCGGATAAGGGTTCCAACTTTATGCGTCCGGACCAGAATGGCAGCTCGACGATGTGTTCTTCAGCAGTAGGCATTTGTATTCCCTTGTTTGTGGGTTACCGAAACGATCCTCAGTCGCGCATACGCGCCCCTGTCGGATCATAAAGGGCGCGGAGCGAAATTTCCGCGGGGAAGCGAGTCCCGGCAACATCGAGTTCATAGCGCCCGCTGACCAGATAGTCCGTATCGACACCCTCCTCTCGGCGGACATGACCCAATCCGACCGGGCAAACGAACGAGTGTGCAAACCCCCCACTCGTGATCCAACCGGCCACTTCACCATCACGATAGATCGTTTCGCCGCCGAGCAGCGGTTGATCACCGGTAATGGTAAATGTCGCCAGTTTTTTCTTTAGCGGTGCCGAACGTTGTGCGTACACCGCCTCTCGACCGACGAAATCGGTTTTGTTCTGATCCACAGCGAAGCCCAAGCCAGCTTCCAGCAGTGAATGGTCCGGGCCGATTTCTGCACCCCAGGCACAGAATTGCTTTTCGAGCCGCAGTGAGTCGATTGCCCGATAACCGGCGTTCACCAGGCCGTGCTCTGCACCCACGTCATGCAGCGCATCAAATACAGTCAAGAGATATTCGCTGGGCACATGCAGCTCATAACCAAGCTCACCGACAAAGCTGATCCGCAGAACACGAACCGGCGCACCGGCAATCATCACGTTCTGCACCGTGCCGAACGGAAACATATCCCGGCCCAGGTCTGATTCTGCCAACTGTTGCAGAAGGGCCCGGGACTGTGGGCCCATCAGGCCCAGCACCCCGTACCCCGACGTTATATCCACCACCGAGACACGCTCCGCGGGTCGAATATGTCGAGCGATATGGTCGATGTCGTGGGTCGCCATGGCCGTACCTGAAACCAGGTAGAAGTCGGTGGGTGAGAGTCGCGCAACTGTGAGATCACACGCTACGCCCCCGTGACGATCGAGCATTGGTGCATAGCGCACCGTACCGGGAGGAACGGCCACATCGGTGGCACAGAGGCGCTGCAGCAGGGACTCCGCATCCACTCCGGTGACCAGTACTTTGACAAAACTCGACTGATCGAAAAGCGCTGCGCGCTCACGGCAGGCCATGTGTTCGGCACCGACGGCGTTATGCCAGTCGGGCTGCCCGAAGGTGTAGTTGTCCACGGCAGGTTTACCGTCTCTTGCAAACCAGTTGGCCCGTTCCCAGCCCGTCTTACTGCCGAAACACGCACCGCTCGCCTGCAAGCGATCGTATAACGCGCTACGGCGCAGCGGTCGGCCGGCTTGAAACTCGAAATGTGGCCAGTGCATCGCATAATGATGGCCCTGCCCTTCCAGCACTCGCGGACCAAGCTGTCGATCGGAACGGTGATACGCACTGAAGCGACGGATATCGACCGGCCACAGATCAAACGGTGATTCGCCGTCCCCCATCCACTGAGCCAGCGCCATGCCTGCACCCCCACCGGCCGCGATACCCATGGCATTGAAGCCGCAGGCACAAAACAAGCCGCGAACTTCGGGTAACTCACCCAGAATAAAGTAGGTGTCTTCGGTGAACGATTCCAGACCCCTGAACCAGCGCTTGATACCGACCGTTTCGAGCTGAGGAAAGCGTTCGACCATGCCCGGCATGAACTGGGCGAAATGATCGGTCATCTCGGGGAAGAGTCTGAATTCGGGATCGTCGGCAGACGGTTTTCCGTCGTAAGGTACCGGGTTGAACTCGTAACCCCCGGCCGCCAGTCCACCGACTTCTTCCTTGAAGTACGTCAAGCGGTCGGGATCCCTGATACCCGGCATGCCGGGCACGATTCCTTCGATGGGTTCGGTCACCATGTATTGATGAAACGATGGAATCAGTGGAATGTTCGCGCCCGCCAGACGTGCGATCTCCCGGGACCAGAGACCCGCACAGATAGCCACCTGTTCGCAGTCGATCGAACCCGATGACGTCTCAATGCCACTGACCCGGTGATTGTTCAGTGTAATCCCGCGTACCGCGGTGTGTTCGATGATCTCAACACCGAGTTGGCGGGCACCGCGGGCAAGCGCCTGGGTCAGGTCCGAAGGATTTACGTTTCCATCGGAAGGTATATAGACACCGCTATCGATACCCGCTGTACTCATCGTGGGACACAATTCAGCGATCTGTGGGGGCGACAGAAACTCGGCATCGACCCCATAAGAACGTGCCGTCGCCACCTGCCGCTCGATCTCGATCCGGCGATCTTTTGTACAGCACAAGCGAATCGAGCCGGTCGACTTCCAGCCGGTGGACAGTCCTGTTAACGCTTCCAGCGACTGGTAGAGGTCCACCGAATACTGCAGCAGGCGCGTAATGCTGGCGCTGGCACGCAACTGGCCCACCATGCCTGCAGCGTGCCACGTGCTGCCCGCGGTCAGCTGATCCTTTTCGATCAGTACCACATCGCTGACCCCCTGCTTGGCCAGGTGATAGGCGGTCGAACAACCGGCGATTCCGCCGCCGATCACAACCACCTGTGCCTGTGCGGGTAGTGGGGTGGAATTCACAATGAGTCCTGAGTCAATGGCCGGGCAATCGCATCACCGGTTCAGCGGCGAATGTTGGGCAGTACCAGCTGCTCGATCCAGTTACGCACCTCGAGAGTACGCACATCGGTATTCATCACATCACTGTCGATCCCGAGCTGCCAGGCAAGATCCTTACGTGTGGGGTCTGAATGGAGCGCCTCGAGCCTTGCGATGTAGTTCGTGGCATCGGCCTCGTCTGCGAAGAACGACAGGCCGATCAGCTTCTGCGTCCGGCAGTGCATCAGCCGTGCCAGTTCATGCAGATCGTATTCCGGGTGGTACTGTACCGCCCACAGCATCCCGCCCTGGTGCGTGATGGCCACGGCCTGTACCCGGGTGTACGCATTGGATGCCAGACACACGGCACCTGGCGGCAAGTGAGTGACTTCGTCGTCGTGGCTGATAAACGCGTCGAAGACCGCGGGCTTGCCCTGATAGAGCGGATGACCCCGGCCCTCGCCAGTGAGAAAAATCTTACGCGCTATTCCCATTTCGCGGCCCTGGGGGTGTGCGGCACAGCGTCCGCCTGCAGCCACCGCACCGATCTGCGCGGCCCAACACGACCCAAAACTGGGGACCTGGTGCCGGTAAGCAGCTTTCATGAGTTCGATCTGCGGTATAACGTTGGGCTCGTCTGCCTTCCACACGGTAAGGCTGGAGCCGGTCCAGGCCAGCCCATCGTACTGTTCGAGCGCAGTGCCTTCGGGCAGGCCGACCCCGGGGTCTGCGGGATAAATCACATCTACGGTGCAACCCGCACACAACCTCTCGAGCATCTTTCGGTAAAGCTCGCCCGCCGTGGTGGCACCACCGGCCGCCAGATCTTCACGGCCTGCACGGCTGTAACCATCGACCACCAGCAAACGGGGTTCCGTACTCATTGCCCGACGAGGCTCCGAACAATGTCGGGCAACTCGCGATGATGTTCACAGATCGCATCGGCGGTGGTGATCGCCTTGTCTTTATCGCGGGTACCCGTAAACAGGATCGCCTTCATACCCAGTGCCTGAGCACCCTTGATATCGTTGTGATCCCGGTCACCCACATGCACCATCTCTTCGATCGTTACCCCCATCTGCTCGGCTGCCAATGCAAACATGCTTCGGTGCGGCTTGGAGAACCCCACCTCATCGGAAAATGCAAACCCCTGGAAGTATTGCAGTATGTGATTCAGTTCCAGCCACTGCCTCAAACATCGCCCGGGTGACACGATGGCATCGGACACCACGGCAAGAGGAAAATCCTGCGACAGGGCCACGATCGCATCTGCGGCACCTTCGATGATGTCGGGTGCCACGTTGATCTCCATCTCCTCATACTGCTGGACGACGAGATCCAGTGCAGATTCCGAAAGACCATGGCCGAGGCCGTCCATCACGATCTGGAGCCGCTCGCGTACACGCCAGGTAACGAACTGTGTGTGCCAGACATGGTTGAACGCGGCATCTGCGGTATTACAGGCCAGCCACACTTCTTCCTGTGTGATCGGCGAGTTTTGGTTCAGCGCTTCCCATAACAGATAACGCCGCTCTTCCTTCTTCGACCGCAGACCCTGAGCCGCGCGTTTGGGTTCATCGGAGTCATCATGGATTACCGTATCCCACAGATCGAAAGTTACCGCCTTGATCATACGTCGGTGTCTCCTGCTATTGATATACTGGCCAACCCGGCCGGGCACAACGTTACCGCCTATCTGCGTGTCGTTCAAGATAGACGGCCTCGATTTAGTTTGGTAAGCCGCACTACACTTGGCACAATAAGAACCAGGCCATACTTTACCCGCGCAATCCATGCCCGACGATACGCCCAGAGGTGCTGCCACTGCGACGATCAGCAATGATCTCGTCAGCTTTGCCGAACACCTTGCGGACACGGCCCGCGATCTCGCCCTTCGTTATTTCCGACAGGGAGTGGACGTGGCATTGAAAAGTGATAATACGCCCGTCACTGCAGTCGATCTGCTCGCGGGCCGCCAGGTGCTGGCTACCGCGAACCCCGCACTGCATGAGCAGGCACTGGCACGACTCGACCCGGCTGTGGCTTCATGATTTCTTCAACGCTCAGGCCACTGACCGGGCGAATAATCGCCGTGCTGATATTGCTGGTGTATTCGCTCGCCAGTCCCGCAGACCAGAACGATCCCGCACTCGACGGCCTGTTCGAGCGACTGGCGATCACCACCAACGACGAAGAAGCCTCGAACATCACCCGTGAGATCTGGCAACGCTGGACCGCGAACGACGATCCAGAAGTCTCACAACTGATGCAAATCGGAATTCGCGCATTGAACTACAGCACTTACCGCAGGGCGCTGCAAAGCTTTGATCGGGTCATCGAAATGGCCCCTGAATTCGCCGAAGGATGGAATAAAAGAGCCACCCTTTATTACCACATCAGGGAGTACCAGCGGTCCATAGACGATATCAAGGAGACACTGCAGCTCGAGCCGCGCCACTTCGGTGCGTGGTCCGGGCTCGGACTGGTATCGATTGCCCAGGAAAATTACTCTGGCGCGCTGGCGGCCTTCAAGAAAGCGCTGTCGATCAACCCGCACATTGCCAACATTCGCCGCTATGTCCAGAAACTAGAAGACTGGCAGAGGCGCGAGGACGAAGAAAACGCGATCTAGGCGGATGGGGGTTCGGTCAGAATACGGCCGAGCCAGGCGGACAGGTCCGTCACTTCTTCCTGGCACAGAGAATGCGGCATCGGGTACGTATGCCAATTCACCGCATAACCCTGTTCGGACAGTAAATCACGGCTCGACTCAGCCAGTTGCAACGCGAGTACCGGGTCGTGTAACCCGTGAGCCAGAAATATCGGGGTGTGCTGATTGGCACGGTGGGATTCCACCGCGAACAGCTGCGTTGCCGGCATATAGGTCGACAACCCGATGATGCCACCGAGTGTTTTTTCGTAGCGCAATCCCAGATACAACGAAACCGCCCCGCCTTGTGAGAACCCGCCGAGCAGGATGCGTTCTGCGGCAACGCCGCGCTGTTCTTCCCGGTCGAGCAGGGTGCGTATCATGCGCGCCGAATCCTCCAGTCCGTCCGGACACAGTCCGCGATCGATATCAAATCCTATGTCGTACCAACCGCGCATGACCATGCCGTTATTGATCGTGATCGGCCGCATCGGTGCATCGGGCAACACGAATCGAATCGGAATACCCACAGGCAAATCCAGCATGTTCGGCAACGACTCAAAATCGTGGCAGTCCGCACCCAACCCATGCAGAAAGATGATCGAATACATCGGATCGGGCCCGGTTTCCAGCTCCAGCACTTGGGGATCGTTGTCGGCCATGCCCAGGATTCTAACCGCCAGGGCCCGGGCACGGCACAGACCATCGACCAGGCTCCGTTATACTTGCGCCGAATTTAGCCAGACCCCGTTGGATACTGCCTGATGAGACTGCCCACCTTCGATGACGTCAAAGACGCTGCTGACCGCCTGGCCGGTCATGCCCACCGCACGCCGGTACTCACGCAGACCCGCCTGGATGACGACGTCGGCGCAGAAATACACCTGAAATGTGAAAACTTTCAGCGTATCGGTGCCTTCAAATTTCGTGGTGCGTGGAATGCGATGTGCCGGCTCGATGACGAAGCGCGCGGCCGGGGAGTCGTCACCCACTCATCCGGCAACCATGGCCAGGCTGTGGCACTGAGCGGACAACTGCTGGGCATTAAAACCACCGTGGTGATGCCGCAGAATGCGCCGGTACGCAAACGCGCCGCGACCGAACGTTACGGCGCGACCGTCGTGGACTATGACCCGGCCGTTGCTAAACGCGAGAATATTTCAGCCGAGCTCGCCCGCGAACACGGTTACAGTTTGATTCCGCCATTCGATCATCCCCATGTTATCGCTGGACAAGGAACCGCAGCACTGGAACTGCTGGCGGACAGCGGTGCGCTCGACATGCTGCTGGTACCCTGCGGTGGTGGCGGACTGCTCGGCGGCAACGCCATCTCCACACGCCACCTTCAACCCGATTGCCGGATCATCGGCGTTGAACCGGCACTCGCAGACGATGCCACACGGTCTTTCAGGACCGGTACGCTGCAACGCGTCGACAACCCGCAAACGATCGCCGACGGAACACGCACTGAATCCCTGGGCCAGATCACCTTCCCACTGATTCAGAAACTGGTCGATGATTTCTGCACGGTCACGGAAGAAGCGATTGTCGAGGCCGTACGCTATCTGTTTCACGAACTGAAGATCGTGGTTGAGCCTTCCGGCGCACTGGGCGTAGCTGCACTGCTGTCCCAGGCAGTACCCGCGGCGGGCCGCATCGGTGTGATCGTGAGCGGCGGTAATATCGACGGTGAGACCATCGCCGCCATTTTGAACACCTAAGAACAGACCGGTGCCAAACCGGATAGCAGGCCTTGGCGGACTAACCGCCGGTTGCGGTTGAGTTCAGTGGCACCGTGATCGTCTTGGACCCGGAATCGGTGCTGTTTTCCGCATCGCCGATAAAACTGGACAACCGGATACCGCTGTACCACCAGGCACCGAGAATGACCGCAATCGCCAGCAACACCACAATTGTCGAACGGTAGTGGGTGGACTTTTGTTTCTGGGCAAAACTGGGCCAGCGCTTGCGTTTACCGCTATCCAGCAACTCCCCGCTGTCCATCAC
>LUSG01000260.1 GCA_001629395.1 Gammaproteobacteria bacterium REDSEA-S15_B12
TCTTTATAGTGCCCAAACCGGAGTTCCACACCTTGCTCGCCTTGTTCAACGACGTAAAAACCCGATGCGATCCACAATAATCCAAGAACCACAACAATGAAGATCGAGGATTTACCACCAAGACTAGGCATTCTGCCGCTACTGCCTCCCCCTGTGGACTTACGGCCGCCTCCACCCAGAATTCCGCTGAACTTCTTCTGTAGATCCTTGATCAGATCATCAAGGTCAGGCGGACCGTTCTGTCCGTTTCCCTGACCCCATGGGTCGCGTTTATCAGAACCTGGTTCATTCCACGCCATCTCGATTATCCCCTCACATCATGTGTCATATCATAGAAAATGTATTTTACCACGAACAACCTGTCTGGATTGGCGTATTGCCGAGTCAGGTCATGACTTTCAGTCGTGTCGAGTCCTTTCAGAAAGCTTGCCACAATTCGGTCTGGAACTGTTCCTGGGATTCCAGACGACCCACGGCAACGGAATCCACACGTAACTCCAACCACCAGTTACCTTCGGCGTCTATTTTCTCATCTGAAACTTCGGCGATTCGATAGGCCGCTGCCCGCAAACGCGGCCTGTCAGAAGGAATTTTTAACATCCGACGTTCTCTATCCGAGCCCAGTAGAGCGCCCATGGTCTCAACAAGTTCCTCGAGCCCCTTACCTGTAGACGCTGATATACGCAACCCTCGATGGTGACTGCCATTCACGAGTGATCCGACACTAGAATCCTCGGTAAGATCCGCCTTGTTGTAGACCCGTAGACGAGGAATATCGCCCGCTCCAATGTCGTCCAGGACACGTTCAACCTGCTCGACTCGTTCCGCAATCTCTGGATCTAACAGATCAATAACGTGCAGCAGCAATTGCGACCCGCTTACCTCCTCTAATGTTGAGTGAAAAGCATCCACCAACTCATGTGGAAGCCTGGATATAAATCCCACTGTATCGGAGACAATTACCGGTCCATAACCGCTGATATCCAGCCGCCTCATCATAGGGTCGAGTGTCGCGAACAACTGGTCTACGGCAAGGCCACTTGCGCCACTGAGCGCATTAAACAGGGTCGTTTTTCCTGCATTGGTGTAACCGACGATCGCGACGGTGGGGATAGGGACACGATCTCTGTGATTGCGTCTCAAGGCCCGTTGCAGTCTAACTTTATCTAACTTCCGGTCTAACGTCTTGATCCGCCGACCGATCAGTCGTCGATCCGTCTCTAGTTGCGTCTCACCTGGGCCACGGAGACCCAAGCCACCGCGCTGTCTTTCAAGGTGCGTCCAACCCCTGACCAAACGGGTAGCGAGATGGTTAAGCTGAGCCAATTCGACCTGACGCTTGCCTTCACTGGTACGTGCTCTGAGCGCAAATATATCGAGTATCAGCCGTGTTCTATCGATCACCCGACAGTGGAACGCCTTTTCCAAGTTGCGCTCCTGTACAGGGGTTGCATTATGGTCGAGGATGACAACATCCACCGCTAACTTTTTAACCAGTTCCGTGATCTCAAGAACCTTACCCGAACCCAAGAAGGTGGCGGGGTGGGGTATCTTCCGAACCGCACTGATATGACAAACAACCTCCGAACCAGCAGCAACTGCAAGCCCCTGAATTTCGGCAAAATCCTCGGATATGGCTGAACGGAAGGCCTGCTGCCGCACCAACAACACTCGTTCGGCTTTAAACCAATCAGAGCCAGAACCTGAGGCCACATAAGTCGGGTGGTTTTTTGAACGATTCACGTTCAGTTTAAACCAACCTTCGGTCGGGAACGCTGTCCGTAATACCGCGAGACCCAGTAGCTAAAACAATCAAACTTAGTTTTGTCCTATGTTGTCTTGATCTATATCATCTTCGTTAGAATAACCGGGCGTATCATAAGGTATCCGCACAGCGCGCGACGGAACGATAGTCGAGATTGCGTGCTTATAGATCATCTGGCTGACAGTATTCCGCAACAACACAACAAATGGATCAAATGATTCAACCTGGCCTTGAAGTTTTATGCCATTAACGAGGTATATGGATACAGGTATTCTTTCTTTTCTGAGTATATTGAGAAAGGGATCTTGTAAGGCTGCCCCTTTTTGTTGCGCCATTTAGGTGTCTCCTGTTTCAAGTTAACTATAAACATCGTTGTCCGTACTGATTCTCAACACGGCAGCAGCTACATTCTTTCCGCGGTTTAAGTCAGCCACGGTGTGCACCGCCAAGATCTGTACGAACGATAAACAATTTCATGTTATTCATAACAATTCAAACTCTTATGAACGAACTTAACATCAGTATAATCCTCCCTAACTCAAATGTAGGGATGAAACTAAAATATTTCAACTCACACAGAACACACTAACTCAAACCATTTTGGCTAAAGCATGTCGAGTGTTCGTAATTTACTTGTTCTAAATAGCGGGAAACACTGGTGTTCACCTGTGGATCCGCAGCATCCAGCCATATACCACCCGCAGTATTACGACTCCAGGTCAATTGTCGCTTGGCCAGTTGGCGACTTGCAGACAGTGCTCTGTCGCGCATAGTCGCTAAATCGACCTCGCCTCTGAGGTACTCGAGAACCTGCCTATAGCCGACACTCTTCATTGCTGGCAACTCTGCAGTGACTCCAGGGGTACCCATTAAACTCTCAACTTCTTCGATCAATCCAGCCTTGAGCATCTCGTCGAATCGGCAAACGATACGGTTATGCAGCAACGTGCGGTCGCTGTATGCCAAGACAAATCGACTTACCAACACATTCTGTGGCAGAAAACGCATTTTTTTATTCCAAACTGAACCATCACCTTTTGTAAGGATATAGATCTCCAATGCTCTTTGAATACGCTGTGGATCATTTGGATCAATCCTTTCAGCGCTTACTGGATCGAGGGCGGACAACTTCTCGTGCATCCGTGGCCAACCCAATAACTGACCCTGCTGACTCAGTTCATGCCTTAACCGCTGGTCCGCAGGCGGCACGTCGTCGAGTCCATGAAGCAAAGCTGCAATATAGAACATGGTCCCGCCTACCAGCACTGGCACGATTCCTGACTCAAACGACTCATTGATAGCTTGTGTAGCCGCTGAACAAAAATCAACGACAGAAAACACATCGGCTATGTCACGTACGTCCACCAGATCGTGTGGATACTCTTTAAGCAAAGCCTGGCTTGGTTTGGCCGTACCCAGATCCAAACCACGATATACCTGTCCTGAATCAACGCTAATCAGCCGAACGGGAAACTGTTTTGCCACTTCCACTGCCAATGCAGTCTTACCCACAGCCGTAGGTCCGGTGATAATTACGATACGACGCGTTGTCTCGACCGGCATCACAAACTGTAAGACGCATCTGGTCGAGTATGCATTGCACCTGCTACAGTGTTCAGCGCCCTCGATGAAACCATCGGTCAATTTCTGTGATATCTATATGCTTCCAGGTGGGGCGGCCATGGTTACACAAACCCGACCGGTCGGTTTCCTCCATCTGTCGGAGCAAACTGTTCATTTCAGATAATGTCAACTGCCGATTCTCTCTGATAGATCCATGGCAGGCCATGGTGGAAAGAATGCCCTCGATACTATCCACAATTCGATCGGAATAACCCTGCTCGAGCAGATCTGTGAGTGAATCTTTGACCAGTCCAGCAACATCACGCGAACGCAGCATCTCGGGCACGGCACGTATCGCTATCGCCTGAACATTCGAACGCGACAGCTCAAACCCCAGTTGTTCAAATAACGCTTGATTATCTTCCAGGCAGTCCGCCTCTTCTGCTGAGACACTAACCACTACGGGTACCAGCAAGGGCTGAGAGTTTTTAACTTGTTCATTCATCAAAACCTTCAGCCGCTCGTAAGTAACACGCTCATGAGCGGCGTGCATATCGATCACTATTAAACCGTCAGTATTTTCTGCAAGGATATAGGCTCCTTTTAGCTGAGCCAGCGCATAACCCAACGGCGGCACATCATCTGTTTTAGCACTAAGCTCAATGGGTTCTATCCCATCACTTTGAACATCTATGTGATCATTGCCTGGGGAGCCAACAAACTGTTTTATAACGTCGCTGGGTTCCAGCCCAAGTCCGCTTTGAGCGGGCTTAGGTAAAGTTTGATCCGGCCCGGGTATCAGCAGTCGCCTGTGCTACTTCCCGATAGACAAAATCATGTACTGAGCGAGCGTCCTCAAATCGCACCTCGTTTTTTGTCGGATGCACGTTTACATCTATGGTCACCGGGTCGATCTTCAAATCCAACACATAGGCGGGATGGCGACCCCGATAAAGCACGTCCGCATAGGCGCGACGCACAGCGTGCGACAGTGAAACGTCCTTTACCACGCGTCCATTAACAAAAAGATATTGACGGTCCGCCTGACTTCGGGAATAAGCAGGCAACCCTAGCCACCCGGTCAAGGATATGCCGCTGGCTCTGCCGGTTATTTGCTTAGAGTTCTCGGTGAATTCCTGCCCCAGTATTTTTTTGACCCGATGAGATTGCAGAGCAGAATCCACTTCCGGTAACTGCCAGTACAGTTTTTTATCAATTGACAAACTAAAAGATACGCCCGGAGATGCCAGCGCCAGACACTTGAAGACGCGTTCAATATGGGATCGTTCGGTTTTTTCGGTTCGAAGAAATTTACGGCGAGCAGGTGTGTTGAAAAACAAATCCTCCACAACAACAACAGTACCTTTTTCGCACGAAGTTGGGACTGGTGCAGAAAAGGCACCTCCCTCACCGCTAATCTCCCAACCTGAATCTGTATCGGCGACACGACTCTTAATTCCAAGGCGTGACACAGACGCGACACTCGGTAGCGCTTCGCCTCGAAATCCGAGCGTCTCAATTCCCGATAAATCCTCCAAATCGGATAATTTACTGGTCGCGTGTCGCTCAGTCGCCAGAATCAGATCGCTCCGGGCTATCCCATGACCATTATCAGCAATCCGAATAAGCTTGACGCCACCGCGTTCCACCCAGACTCGAATCTCAGTCGCTCCTGCGTCAACGCTGTTTTCAATAAGTTCCTTGACAACCGAGGCAGGTCGTTCCACCACCTCCCCGGCTGCAATTTGATTGATCAGCGTATTGGCTAGCCGATGTATCCTCGCAGTCTGCGGGTCTGAATTACTGTCCATGCTCTCTCATACAGTAACCCACAATGGCACGAAATATTGAACCCGCAATCCTCTCGTGATGCAACGCTGTATTTAAAGCGAGTTCTTCCTTTTCGTTGGAGATGAACCCGACCTCAAGAAGAACCGCTGGTATATCTATAGCTTTAAGTACAACAAATCCCGCTTCCTGCACCTGCTTGGTATGAAGAAAACCGACTTTGCCCAGTTCGTGCAGAAGAACCCCGGCAAACGCCCTACTCTCTTTTATTTTCCAATCGACCGACATATCGAGCATCATTTCCCGAACGCTATGTTCCTGCCTTCCCAGCCTCACACCACCTATCAGATCTGAGGCATTCTCCCTTTTTGCGAGTTCGCGGCCTATTTCACTGCTGGCTCCCGTAGAAGACAGGACGTAAGCCGAAGCACCGTGCGCACTTCTCCGGCGGGCTGAATCCGCATGCACCGAAATGAATACATCTGCTTGCTGTTCTGTAGCTATCTTAATTCTGTTGCGTAGGCTGACATAGTAGTCACCTTTACGTGTTAGTTGACCCGCCAAACCAGGCTCAAGGTCCAACATCCATTTAAGCCGTTCTGATATCGCTAGAACAACATTTTTTTCGCGGGTGCCACGACGTCCCAACGCGCCTGGGTCGTCGCCCCCATGACCAGGATCGATCACGACAACATAGTTTTTCTTTTTTGCACTATCGACAGGTTTTATGCTCGTACGAACGGGCTTATCAACTGGTTCGACGTCGACCACCAGACGGTGGCCATAGACAGTACTAGGCGGAACCAGAAAAACGTCATGCTCGAGCTCTACTGTAAGATCGAGTACATAACGCAGCACGCCATTGGACGGGTTCCCTGAGCGCAGGGCTAGAAGCCAGGGACCCAAAGTCTGATCAGCTGGAGGCACCGCCTTGGATGCCGCGTCCTTGAGGTCTATCACGATTCGCTGCGGACCGGTCAAGGTAAAAACGCTGTAAACGACTGGCCCGGACAGATCAAAGACCAACCGCGTTCTAAGCGGTGAATGCCAGGTTCTTATACTTAAAATATCGACACCAGCTAACACGGGACTCGCTAACTGGAACAGCACAAACCCCAGTATAAGCCGTTTCATTTAGGCCAATCCGCACGATTTGACAGCTGTTTTGTGGCTGTCAAGACAGCCGAGCGCCCCTTCCCCTCATAGGCCAGGTCAATTATGAGATCAGGGTCTGGCAGCATGCGCGGTGCTCGATCGGGCCACTCAATCAAGCAAATCCAGTACCCATCTAGGTAATCCCGCAATCCGATCCCCTCCATCTGCGCATCAGATTCAATTCGGTAAAGGTCCAGATGGACCACCGACACATCATCCAGGTGATAGGTCTCAATCAGAGTAAACGTTGGGCTGGTTACTGAATCAGCACTACCCCTCTGCTGGATGATTGCCCGGGCGAAAGCTGTTTTACCTGTTCCCAGTTCACCGCGTAAATACACCACATCACCCGGCTCAAGAAACAACGCAATCCTGGCGGCAAAAGCCGTTAATTGCGCCTCGGATGTAAATATCTGTTTTGAACTCATCCAGAATATGGGTCATTTACCAAACGTCTAAGATAACCCCACAGGTCTGATGCAAGCAGCCCTCGCTCACCGCCGTCTGCAGCAGCAAGGTCCGCGGCCCTGGAGTGTAACCAGACACCAGCTATCGCGGCATCTCCCGGTACTAAGCCTTGACACAACAAGGCACCAATAACTCCGGCTAAGACATCCCCCATCCCAGCTGTCGCCATTCCCGGGTTACCTTCTCTACAAAGCCAAAGATTCCCTCCTTCAGTGGCTACGAGTGTACCTGCCCCCTTAAGCACGCAAATGCCGTCATATTGAGACCGAATCTTCGTGGCGGAAACAAACCGCTGGCTCTGGATAGCCTCTATATCCGTGCTGAGAAGGCGGCTAGCCTCGCCTGGATGTGGGGTGAGAATCATCTGTCCAGTTTGCCGAGGCGCCTGTGCGAGTAGGTTGAGGGCATCGGCATCAACTACGCCAGGTAACCCGGATGCCAATACACCGCTCAGCATCTCAACTCCCCATTGGCTTTGACCCAATCCAGGCCCCACGACCACCGCAGTCTTACCTGCAAGTACCGTTTCAAGCGACAACTGGTCCTCCACAGGATGGCACATCAATTCAGGCTGACTCCGGCCGATTGCATCCATGTTTGAACGCCGTGTTGCTATGGTAACCAGACCAGCGCCGGTTCTCAGAGCGGCTGTGCCGGCAAGTTGCGCTGCACCGGCCATCGACACATCACCCCCAATAACCACAAGATGGCCTGCTTCACCTTTGTGCATGGTGCGCCTCCGAGCGGGGAGTCGCTCCTGAACAATCCGGGCCGAAATACAACAGGCCATTGGCTCAACGTTGGTCAATACAGCCGCCGGCACTTCCAGGCATTCAACCACGATATCGCCGGTAAGGTCTGGTGCTCGTCCCGTAAGCAGTCCTCCCTTGAGGCAGATAAAAGCCACGGTAACGGTTGCCTGTACAGCTACAC
>LUSG01000261.1 GCA_001629395.1 Gammaproteobacteria bacterium REDSEA-S15_B12
GCGTTGCATTCAACTCGAGCCGCAGTAGAGGAAGGTGTGGTTCCTGGTGGTGGGGTAGCTCTGGTACGCTGTTTGGGCGCACTCGAAGGTGTTAAGGGTGACAATACTGATCAGGCTCATGGTGTCGACATTGTCAAGCGTGCCATCGAGGAACCGCTACGCCAGATCGTTGCCAATGCCGGGGCAGAAGGCTCTGTCGTCTTAAACAATGTTGCTGGTAAAGACGGTAACTACGGTTACAACGCAAGTACTGGGGAATATGGCGATATGATTGAGATGGGTATCCTGGACCCGACCAAGGTCACTCGGGCGGCGCTCCAGAATGCAGCTTCGATTTCCAGTCTTATGATCACGACCGAAGCAATGGTTGCTGAATTACCCGAAGACAAACCGGCGATGCCACCGATGCCAGGTGGAGGTATGGACGGTATGGGTGGCATGGGCGGTATGATGTAAGCTGCCAGTCATAGCGCAGGTTGTATCCTGAAGGCCCCGATTATTCGGGGCCTTCTTCGTTTTGGGACGCTTTAAGCGGGCTTTTGTTCTAGACGATGGTAATCAGCGCATCCAGCACATCATTGGGTCGTTCCATCATCAGGGAGTGGCCCGTACCCTCAAGCAACTCAACGCGCGCGCCCGTTATGACCTCGGCCAATTCATTGCCAGCTCTGGCAGGTGTCATGATGTCACGGTTTCCTAGAATAAATAGAGTTGGACACTGTACAGCCTCGGCGTGTACCACCCCGGTGTCATAGGAATTGCAGGCTGCAAGGCCGGTATGAATAACATCGTTGTCTGAATGCTCAAGCAGTCGCAGGGTGCCGCCGACCATCCACATTCCGGGATTCTCATTGCCACCAAGTTGAGCGGCTTTGCTGTAACCCCAATAGGTCAGCATATCGATTGCAGCGTGGTCGTTTTGTGCAGCACTGCTCAGAAGGGACTTGTGGACCGCCATCGGTACAGCGGTACCGATAAGTGCCAACGATCGTGTGCGTTCCGGGTAGCGAGCAGCAAGGGCAAGCGTCACCAGCGACCCCATGCTGTGGCCGACCAAGGCAGCTTTTTCGATATTCGCCCCATCCATTGCAGCGACGATTTCATCAGACATATGTTCGATAGTATCCGGCGGAGGTCCTTCGGAACGACCATGGCCGGGCAGGTCAGTCGCCAACACGTTGTACTGATGCCGGGCAAAAAAACGCGCGGGGAGGACCCAGACGGTGTGATCCATCCCGGTCCCGTGTACAAAGACGACCGATTCCTGTTCAGACTGATGGTCCCTAGCACCTGTATAGGCGAAAATATTTTTCTGGTTAGCATTGATATACATGGTTGATCAGACTCCCGCGCTCAGGCTTTTTGTGCAGCGCCTAAAGCGGCTTCTAGATCCTGCAGCAGGTCCTGTGGATCTTCTAGCCCTACAGACAAGCGAATCAGTCCTTCCGAGATGCCGGCCGCCTGAAGTGCCTGGGCATCCATCCGGTGGTGGGTCGTGCTGGCGGGGTGAATCACGAGTGATTTGGCATCACCAACATTGGCAAGATGTGATAGCAGCTCGACTTTTTCGATGAATCGCTGCCCTGCAGTCCGCCCGCCCTTGATACTGAAGCTGAAAACGGCACCACAACCGCGCGGTAACATCTCTTTAGCCAACCCGTGATCCGGATGGTCGGGCAGTTCCGGATAACTGACCCACTCCACAGCGTCGTGCTCTGACAGATACTTGACGATCTGCCGTGTGTTTTCAACATGTCGCTGCATACGAAGCGGCAGAGTCTCCATTCCCTGAAGCACCTGGAATGCCGTCGTCGGGCTCATACAGGCACCGAAGTCTCTCGCACCCTCTTTGCGGGCACGGGTGATGAACGCTGCGGGGCCAAATTCAACTGCGAAATTCATGTTGTGAAAGCCGGCATAGGGTTCGGTCATCGTTGGGAACTTGCCCGAGGTCTCCCAGTCGAAAGTGCCACTGTCGACCAGCAGACCACCAATGACCACACCGTGCCCACTTAGGAATTTGGTGGCCGAGTGAAAAATAATGTCAGCGCCGAGATCAAATGGACGGCACAAATACGGCGTGGTGAAGGTTGAATCAATCATGAGTGGCAGGCCATGCTGGTGTGCAACCTCGGCCAGGACAGGAATGTTCAGCACTTCCAGTCCAGGGTTGCCGAGCGTCTCACCAAACAAGAGGCGGGTTTCGGGCCGTATAGCAGCTGCAAACGCATCCGGGTCTCGAGGATCGACAAAAGTGGTGTCGATTCCAAATCTACGCAAGGTATAGTCCAGCAGGTTGTGGGTGCCGCCATAAATTGAACCTGAGGACACGATGTGTGAGCCCGCACTCATCAGAGTAGCAATAGCCAGATGGCATGCTGCTTGGCCGCTAGCCGTGGCGATCGCACCGACGCCACCCTCTAAAGCCGCTATCCTTTCTTCCAGCACTGCGGTGGTCGGATTGGTGATTCTGGAATACACGTGTCCCGCGCGTTCGACGTTAAAAAGTGCTGCTGCATGATCGGCATTTTTGAAAACGTAAGAAGCTGTTTGGTAGATCGGTGTAGCACGAGCACCCGTTGTCGGGTCGGGTTGTTGTCCCGCGTGCAGGGTCAGGGTGTCGAAACCGAACGTTTTCGGTGTAGTCATCTCGTTCTCCGAAACGGGTATCTATGTAACATGGTTTAACTTTAACTGTTCACATAAGAATAGGCATCGTTTTAAATATCCATGTTTGCGACGTAGTGATCTAGTCGATTCAATTAAACAGCAGATGGAGCGATCCATTGAACAGTTCTCTAGCCCAAGGTGTTCATTGATTTTGAGACTCTAGGCCGTCTCCCAGTCGTGGACTGACACAGGATCGGCAGACGTATAGTTAAGGCAGGGGTTTAAGTAGTAATAGTACTAGCGCTGAAAACAGTTGTTCGAGGCTCAATCAGAACTTAGCCTGCATTGAACTGCGCTCAGTGGTGTTGCGGAAACCCGTTCAACCACATTTAGAGTCGCCGCAGTTGAGACAGGTCATGCAGCCATCGAGAAGAACGACAGCCTTGGTCTGGCATTTGCTGCACAGTCTGGCTTCGGCGGGAAAACCAGTGGTCGAACTGTCCTCAGAATCAGGCTGAATTCTGGTTTTATATTCCTGGCGTTTGTCATCGACCAGTTTTTGTTGATGATCGTCGAGATCATCCTCCAGGATCATGCCGATCATTTTCATGTGTGCTTCGATCGCATCTCCTATCTCAGCAACCAGTGACGGCGTGTACTTTCCACCCCGTTTGAAATAGCCGCCTTGAGGATCGAACACACTGCGCAGCTCTTCGACCAGAAAAGTGGCATCGCCGCCCTTGCGAAAAACAGCCGAGATGATTCGTGTCAGAGCAACGATCCATTGAAAATGATCCATGTTCTTAGAGTTGATAAAGATCTCGAATGGGCGGCGTTTCTCGTAAGGTGTTTCAGGATTTAGTAAGATGTCATTGATGGTGACGTATAGTGCATGCTCTGACAGTGGAGTCTTGATTTTGTAGGTGCTTCCGATCAGCATTTCTGGCCGTTCGAGCTTTTCATGCATCTGAATGACGTTGGCAGCAGAACCCTCAGCGCCCGCAATCACCTCGTTTTCCGGCGTCATCCCAGCGGTCTTCGGCGGGTCACCCTCGGCTTGGATTACCTCGAAGTCGGTGATGGGTTTGTCGATCTTAATAACCATATTCCACCCTAAAATTTGCCGTAGTAACCTTCTTTTAGGGCATCAAACAGGTTGGCGGCGGTATGAGTTTCGCCATCATATTCGATTTCTTCGTTGCCCCTGGCTTCGACCATCTCCCCGTTTCCCAAGGTGAAGCGATAGGTGGTGTTTTCCAGGTCTTCTTCTTTGACCAGGACTCCCTGGAAGGCATCCGGGTTAAACCGGAAAGTCGTGCAGCCTTTGAGGCCTTTTTCGTAGGCGTACATGTAGATATCTTCGAAATCCTCAAACGGGTAGTCCGTGGGCACGTTGGCAGTTTTGGAAATCGACGAATCAACCCATCTTTGTGCAGCAGCCTGTACGTCGACATGTTGTTTGGGGGTTATGGAGTCGGCGCTGACGAAATAATCCGGTAGCTCGTTGTTATCGTCGTTTGGCGTCGAAGCAGGGTTGACCAAGCGACGATATTCCAATAACTCAAACGACAGGACATCGATTTTTTCCTTGGTTTTTCGACCTTCGCGTATGACGTTTCGGCTGTACAAATGGGCAAAAGACGGCTCAATGCCGTTGCTCGCGTTATTCGCCAGGGACAAACTAATGGTACCAGTAGGCGCGATAGAAGTATGGTGACTGTAGCGTGCGCCGTGTTCAGCAATCTTATCGGTGAGTTCATCAGGAAACTGTTGCATATAACGACTGTATTTTGCCATCAAGATAGACCCTCTAACACGGTCGCCACTTTGATAACCATCAGTTTCCATTTCGGGTCGTTTGGCCAGCATTTCTTTATCGACCGTAAACTCGTCCTGCATAATCGGTGCCGGCCCCTTTTCTATAGCGAGTTCAACACCGGTCTCCCAACCGACCTCAGCCATTTCACGTGAAACGCGTTCAGTGAAAGCCAGTGAATCTTTACTGCCATACTTCATCTGCATCATCGCCAATACAGAGCCCAGTCCCAGAAAGCCCATTCCGTGACGCCGTTTATATTCGATCTCGTGTCCTTGCTCACCAAGAGGCAACCCGTGAATATCAACCACGTTGTCGAGCATGCGGGAGAATATACTGACGACGCGACGGAACTGTTCCCAATTAAAACGCACACTCGCTGAAAACGGTTGTTCCACAAAGCGTGTTAGATTGATCGAGCCCAGCAAACAACTGCCATAAGGCGGCAAAGGTTGTTCGCCACACGGATTGGTCGCTCGGATCTCTTCACAGAACCAGTTATTGTTCATCTCGTTGATTCGATCAATCAGAATAAATCCCGGTTCAGCGTAGTCGTAGGTTGAGGACATAATCAGGTTCCACAACCGGCGAGCTGGCAACGTGCGAAATACTTTGCAGGCGACCTCGCCTTTATCGTTGGTGACGTAGCCCTCACGACAGGGCCAGTAGCGCCAGGTGATCTGGCTGTTAGCATCATCAATTTCCGTTGCAAGCGCAGGAAATAGCAGTTCCCAGTCCGCATCATTTCGTACAGCCTGCATGAACGCATCGGTGACTAAACAGGATAGATTGAACTGCCGGAGTCGGCCGTTTTCCCGCTTAGATTGAATAAAATCAACGATATCTGGGTGGGCGATGTCAAAAGTGCCCATTTGTGCACCTCGACGACCACCGGCAGAAGAGACCGTGAAACACATGGCGTCAAAAATATCCATAAATGATAACGGCCCGGAGGTGTAAGCACCTGCGCCGCTCACAAAAGCGCCCTTTGGCCGCAACGTCGAGAACTCATAGCCAATGCCACAACCGGCTTTCAGTGTCAGGCCGGCATCATGAACTTCAGTCAGTATGCCTTTCATTGAATCAGGGATAGTGCCGGACACGGTACAGTTGATCGTACTGGTCGCTGGTTTGTGTTCTCGGGCACCCGCATTAGAAATTATCCGACCGGCCGGGATGGCGCCGTTTCTAAGCGCCCACAAAAATTCTGTATACCAATGATCTTGTTTTTCGCTGGTCTGTTCAACCGCGGCCAACGCGCTTGCGACCCGCTTGAAGGTGTCATCGATGGTGTGGTCAATTACTTGGCCCGACTTTGCTTTGAGCCGGTACTTCTTGTCCCAGATATCAATGGACGCAGGTTGTAACTCAACACCCGAGGCGTCGGTCTTGTGCTGTTCCAGTGATGCCTTTGTCATTTGTTGTTATTCCTAGTGGGGTAAAAGACCCCGCAGGCTGCACCCTCAAAATTCAAAGGGGGAAGCCCGTTAATCACCCGCTGCTATTTACGAATCTGAAACGCCACTTTAGTTTGGGCAGGTCTGGACAATAACACTATATGTTGTGGCATTGTACAGAGCATACGGTGGTCAGGCGCCGGTAAATCTCTGCCACCTTGACTGGCAGCTGGTGTACATCGTCGACCAGTGTGTAGTTGACTGCGCCGTACATGTGTGGCAGGTAGTCTCGCGCTTCGCGGTCGATAGTGATACAGAACGGGTGTATGCCCGCTCGCTTTGCTTCAACGAGTGCTTGTCGAGTATCTTCGATCCCATACTCACCGCGGTAGCCGTCATAGTCATCCGGTTTGCCATCTGACAACGTGATTAAGAGTCGTGTTCGCGCATCAATATTTTTAAACAGGTGAGTGAGATGGCGGATTGTTACGCCCATGCGCGTGTAGTCCTGCGGTTGGATGCCGGCGATACGCGCTTTGACTTCTTGGCCGTAGGTTTCATCAATCCGCTTGATACGATAAAGCTCACAGCGTTTCCGAGTCATGCCGGAAAAGCCATAAATAGCATAACGGTCACCTAAAATTTCTAGAGCTTCGCACAGCAGCACCAAGCTTTCTCTTTCTGCATCGTTGATCCAGCCCTTCGTCGATCCACTGACGTCTACCATAAATATCACAGCAATATCGCGTTCGAGTCGTTGCGGACAGGTGAAAAGGTTTTTTGGCATCTCTCGGCCAGAAATGGCTTCGATTCGGGCTTCAATAGCGGCATCCAGGTCGATATCGTCCCCATAAGGCTGTCGTTTCAGACGTCGTTCGCCACCCCGAAGCGCTTCAAAACTTCGACGGATTTCAGTGACTAGGCCATGGTATTTTTCAAGCGTTTCTGCCACAAAAGGCTTGTCCACCGATCTCATGTCGATTTCTCTTAGCACACACCATCCTTTACGATAATGACGCCGTCGGAAATCCCATTCATCGTAGTGTAGTGCGCCTTCCTCGCGGTGGGATCCTTTCCACAAGTCTTTGGCGCTTCTGTCTTCGTTAGGACCTGCGTCGTAATCTCCTGCCCCAGCAGCTACGAGATATTCCGGTGGGATCTCATCCAGATCCAGCAGCATCGACTGCAGAATCTGTTTAATGTCGGGCGGAGTCGCCACAGGGTTGCCGTCTATCTCCAGCATCAACTCCATCTCCCCGGTTGTGTTTTCCGGCGTCAGCAATTCAATTTGTCGTATTGCTGAATCATCCAAGGTTTGATCATCGTGTAGCAGTTTGCTTAGGCGGACCTTAAGTTCTTCGCGATCCTGTTCCATTCGTATGGCGAGTACCTGTTCAGCGAGTTCGAGTTGAAGAGTTCCATGCCAGGGTTGGGGAGCGGGTGCAGTGACGGACTGAGGATAAATCAGTTTAAGCTGCTCAAGTGTTGTCTCGATCGTCGAGGTCGGTTCTCTGAGTTCAGATAGTGCATTTTGCCACTCGATTGCTGCAGGTTTATCGCTGGTAATTTCTAGTAGAGTGTTCATCTGGCGCCACAACCCGGGCAACTCTCGTTTAATGCAAGCTTCAAGTCGTATTGATTCGAGTGCAAAAAATAGCGACAGCGCTCGTTGAGGCTCTGAGTATTCAGCCAGGCGTGCTGACAGTGGTGGATCGTCTTGGGTTTGTTTTCGAAATGTGCCAAAGCGCGTTTGTGCCCAAAGATAGGTTGTCATGAGTTTGTACAGCGTGAAGTTATTCTGTTTATCACCATAACGGTTGAGCAGAGCTGGCAGGAAGAGCACTTCTGTATCTGTAAAAACTTCGTCACTGGACTCAATGCGTAAGGACCTACCTGCCAGCCCACGGATGTAATGATTAAGCACACCGACGGTCTCGTCGAGGCGGACCGTAACCGGGCGCAGACTTTCTTCACGAGCAAAAGTATCAACGGCGGCGAAGGCTTCACTTCCGGGATAAAGACCCTGGCGGTCGTAAACATCCATGGCGTTAATGATCCAGTCCTCAACCTGCCTCAAATCCATAAGCTCAAAAGCTCGGGCTGCGTGACGGACGAACTGAAAACCCATCTCGGAGTTGGTGCGGATGATGACCTCTAGCCAGTGGAGCGTGAATTCCTGTTGTGTCCTGGTGCAGA
The DNA here is from genome assembly GCA_001629395.1 of Gammaproteobacteria bacterium REDSEA-S15_B12. Classification (GTDB taxonomy): domain Bacteria; phylum Pseudomonadota; class Gammaproteobacteria; order Arenicellales; family UBA868; genus REDSEA-S09-B13. The sequence continues at coordinate 8,020 of LUSG01000261.1, forward strand.
CCGATAGGGCCAGCGCGGGTTCTCGGGCCGTTCGCCTCGACGACAGGACCGCGTCGAGCATTTCGTCGAAACGTTCTTCAAGTGCTTCAAAAGAAAAGGATTTTGCTTCAGGCATCAACGCGATCAGTTCTGTTGTACAGCCGTTTGAGACAAGGTAAGTATACCGAGCGACCACGGTTTGGCTTGAGTCGGACCTGTTTGCTGGAATCAACCGGCTCAGGCTACAGTGTGTGCTCAGCAGATTAGGGGTAGAAATGAGTAGATTAAGTACGCTACTACTGTGGGTGCAGACACACCCGTTGGTGGTAACGGGTATGCTGGTCGTGTCGTTGCTCCTGGCCGGGGTTTACGCCATCGTGATTTTTATGGCCATCGCTCGTATGGATGCGGATTATTTTATGCGGTCTGAAGCGGGCCGAGACAGCTGGCGCTATCGGTACACCGGCCTATGGTTGGTGATTCGCGTCACCAAGAATTTGGTCGGTGTACTTTTGGTATTGCTTGGCTTGGCTATGCTGGTATTGCCAGGACAGGGCATTCTGACCATTCTGATTGGGATAAGCCTGCTCGAATTTCCAGGAAAACGCAGACTCGAGTTGGCCATCGTGAAGCGGCCGTCGATACGTAGGGCGATCGACCGAATTCGGCAGCGCTCCGGAACAGAGCCACTCAATCTGCCTTGATGTTAGTCGCCCTCGAAGGCGATCAAAGTGCGTGTGGGAACATCCATCGCTTCGAGTTTTTCTTTCCCCCCAAGGTCAGGTAGATCGATCACGAAGCTCGCACCGATCACGAGTGCCCCAGCGTCACGAAGCAAGGCAACGGTCGCGCATGCCGTACCACCGGTTGCAATCAGGTCATCAACTACCAGGACTCGGTCTCCCGACCGCACGCTGTCGGTATGAATTTCAACTTCATCCGTGCCATATTCGAGGTCATAGCGCTTGCTGATTGTTTGCCACGGCAGTTTTCCTTTTTTGCGCACGGCGATAAAACCAACGGATAGCTGATGCGCAACTGCTCCGCCCAGAATAAATCCGCGAGCCTCAATCCCAGCTACAGCATCGATCTGATTCCCGGCGAATGGTTGAACTAAATCGTCGATGGTCTTCCGAAAACCAGCGGGGTGCTGCAACAATGTGGTGATGTCGCGGAAAATAACGCCGGCTTTTGGATAGTCCGGTATAGACCGGATAAGTGTTTCGATGTCCATAGTGGGGTTGCCGTCAGATAAATAATCGGCCGGCAACCGCATCGAGCATTTTTACGATGGCCGGGTCCCGGGCGTCATGTGCTGTAATGAGCGCTGACTCCAGTGCCCGGTCATCTCCTGAAGGACACAGTGTCGGTCGAGTTCGCATTCGAGGCGCGACTGTTTTGATCAGTGAACGGGCCCGGGCAGCATTATCCAGAAGGACCCCGATGATTGTCTCGACATCAACGTTGTCGTGGCCAGGGTGCCAGCAGTCGTAATCGGTCACCATCGCGACCGTACAGTAGGGTAGTTCTGCCTCACGGGCGAGTTTAGCCTCCGGCATATTGGTCATACCGATCACATCACAGCCCCATTGGCGATAGAGATTTGATTCGGCCAGAGTCGAAAACTGTGGGCCCTCCATGGCAAGGTATGTTCCGCCGCGTTGAACTGGGATATCACAATCCCGGCAGGCGGCCTCGCACCAGTCACCCAGCCGGGGGTTGACCGGGTGTGCCATCGATACGTGGGCGACCAAACCGGTGCCGAAAAAACTTTTGTCTCGTGCAAACGTCCGATCTATGAACTGATCGACAATCACAAAGGTCCCTGGCGCCAGATCGTCGCGAAAAGAGCCAACGGCTGACAGGGAGATGATGTCAGTTACACCAGCTCGTTTGAGTGCATCGATGTTGGCTCGGTAATTAATACTGCTCGGGCTGAGTCTATGTCCCCGACCATGCCGGGGCAGAAAAATCATCTGTACACCGTCGAGTCGACCACGAAGTAACTCGTCCGATGGATCTCCCCAGGGACTTTTGACCTGTTGCCAGTGAATATCCTCCAGTCCCTCGAGGTCGTACAGGCCGCTGCCACCAATGATGCCAAGCACCGGTGCTGGATGAACATCTGTCATGGTCATTTATCTCGCGGTGAGCTAAAACAAGGTTGTGCCCAGTTCGTTGACTGCCGCCTGCATGTCGGGCTCATCTGTGAGTGATGCTGCAATGGCACCACGGCAGGCTGTAAGGGGTTCGACCCCGCTATGCATGAGCTTGGCTGCATGCACGAGCAACCGCGTACTGGCGCCTTCTTCCAGTCCGTTGCCTTTTAGATTACGGGTCATTGCAGCATACCGAACGAGCAGTTGTGCCATCTGTTTATCAATGCCTGATTCATGGGCAACAATACTTGCTTCGAGTTCAGCTTCGGGGTAGTCAAAATCTATGGCCACAAATCGCTGTCGGGTGCTTTGTTTCAGGTCCTTAAGGACACTCTGATAGCCAGGGTTGTAGGAAATCGCAAGGCAGAATTCCCCCGGGGCTTTGACTGTTTCACCTGTTTTTTCAATCGGCAGTACTCGCCGGTCATCTGCCAGCGGATGGATGACGACGGTCGTATCCTTTCTGGCTTCAACGATCTCGTCAAGGTAACACAACGCGCCCATTCGTACAGCATGTGTCAACGGACCATCAATCCAGCGTGTTTCACCGCCGACTATCAGATAACGGCCGACGAGGTCTGAGGCGGTTAGATCATCATGGCACGACACTGTGACCAGGGGACGTTTCAGTCTCCAGGCCATATGTTCCATAAACCGGGTCTTGCCACAACCGGTGGGCCCCTTGAGCAGTACCGGGATACAGTTGTTGTAAGCCGCTTCAAAGACCTGAATTTCTTCCCCTTGCGTCGCGTAGAACGGCTCCTGTGCAATATATTCTGTCTGTGCGGTCGGTTGATTCATGATGGTTTGGTGCGGTTCTTTGTTCCGTGTTCTGACTGCCGTTGACAGCCGGTGTTCCGAGAACATAGTCTAGCTGGGGCGGCTGACAAGTCCACCAGGATCCTCGACAGCAGCCGAATACAGTAATGTCATGCAGATGTTAGCGGTCCAATCAAAGGTTGAAAGTATTTGCCAGTTTCCTTTTAACCGGTATGTTCTTCAATCTGGCATATAGCGGTAAGCCCTGACGGTATGGCGGATAGTCTTCCCCAGCGATTAGAGGCATCAGGTACTGTCGGCATCTGGCCGTAATGCCAAAACCGTTGCGACTGATGAAACTGCGGGGCATCATTTTTTCCCGGTTTGCAACTCGGTTTAGGTCTGCCTCACCAATCGTCCAGCGATAGGGAGAGTTTGATATCCGTACTATAGTATGGCGGGCAGAACGCTGAAGATAGTCAGCAACCGCCCAATGGTACTTCAGCCCGAGGTCATCGCGGATCATTCCGGCGACGACTGGTGCTACACCACCGAGTTGCGTGTGGCCAAACGCATCTTTGAGGCCCTGGTCGGCTAGGAAACGGCCAGTCGTGTCGCGTGCGCCTTCTGAGACTACGATTGAACAGTAGCCAAAACGCTTGATCTTGCGGGTGACTGCAGCAGCAAAGCTTTTGCGTTCAAAAGGAATTTCTGGAAACAAGATGAGTATTGGAATTTCGGTTTTTCGGTCCGACGCCATCCCGCCTGCTGCAGCGATCCAGCCAGCGTGTCGACCCATGACTTCAACGATAAAAACCTTGGTTGACGTTTTGGCCATGGAGGCCACGTCAAAACTGGCTTCGCGCGTGGAGACGGCGACGTACTTGGCAACCGATCCGAATCCTGGGCAATTGTCGGTAATCGGTAGATCATTATCCACAGTCTTGGGAATGTGTATGGCCTGTATCGGATAGCCTTTTGTTCTGGCAAGTTGAGAGATCTTAAGGCAGGTATCTGCAGAATCGCCCCCGCCGTTGTAGAAGAAATAACCGATGTTGTGCGCCTTGAAAACCTCGATGAGTCGTTCATATTCGGCTGCACTCTCAGCAAGGCTCTTGAGTTTGTAGCGGCAGGAACCGAATGCGCCAGCGGGGGTGTGGCGCAGTGCTGTGATCGTGGTCTTTGATTCAAGACTGGTATCAATGAGGTCCTCGTTTAATGCACCGATGATACCGTTGCGACCCGCGTAGACCTTACCGATCTGTTGTCGATTGCTCCGTGCGGTCTCTATCACACCACAGGCTGAAGCGTTGATTACAGCGGTAACACCGCCGGACTGTGCATAAAACGCATTTTTGCCTTGGGCCATGGTCTTTTCCTTAAGATGAAATTTATTGGGTTATCAAGTACGACCGCTGAAAAATCAAGTATAGCCATACACCTAAGGTTGCTGTGCTGGAAACCGATTATTTACCCTGCTGGAACGCAATCCGATCGCCGGCCGCGCTAGGCTTTCAACATTATATTGTCAGCGAAAACCAACGGGCCCTGCGAATACATTGACAGATGGAGAAACGGAACTATAGTAGGCGCCCCGATTTTCATCGAGCGGAGAGATTGGACAGTTAGGGCTGCTGAGATTTCGGCTTGTATTCGCCGATAAAAAACCAGTAAAACAAGGACTCTGGAATGAGAATAGTGCTGTTGGGTGCACCAGGCTGTGGAAAGGGGACCCAAGCCAAATTAATGGCTGGGAAATATCGAGTGCCACAGATCTCCAGTGGAGAACTTCTTCGACAGGCAGTGTCAGAGAAAACGGAACTGGGCAAACGGGTTGAATCGATCATGGCGTCTGGCGAACTGGTATCGGACGACATCGTAACCGATGCAGTAACGGAACGGCTTCGTAGCAATGAAAGCAAACGAGGATTTGTCTTGGATGGCTTTCCCCGCACGATTCCCCAGGCCCAGCAACTTGATACACGCTTGGGCTGGATGAACCGGCCGCTGCAGTTAGCTCTGTATTTTTCGCTTGACCCAGCAGTGGTTGTAAAACGAACCCTTGGACGCCTGGAATGTGCGAAATGCGGCGCATCATACAACCGATATTTCTCGCCGCCAGCCAAACGTGGAATCTGTGAACATTGTGGTTCAAAAGAGCTTGTTCAACGACCGGATGATCGTCAGCACGCAGTACGCGCTCGCTTGGATGCGTACGAGCAGGACACAGCACCACTGATTACCTATTTTAGGGCCCAGCACAAATTACGTACTGTCGAGGGAGAAGGCGATATTCAGGATATTTTTAAACGAATATGTGAGATCGTAGATACTGAGATTCGGCCTCTCGAGACAAAAGTTATCGCGATAGAAACCGGTCGTGAATCCCGATCCGATGCGCTAACGTTGATCAGTGGCGGTAAGGTGGTTCGAAAAGACACTGGTGCTGACAATGACAAAGCTGTTGGTCAGGTGAAGCGACGCTTAGTCGCTGGAGACTCCCAAAAACCTGCCGGGAAGAAGGCCACCAAGAAGAAAGTTGTCAAGAAAAAAGCGGCCCGGAAGAAGGCCGCCAAGAAGAAAGTTGTCAAGAAAAAAGCTGTCCAGAAGAAGGT
>LUSG01000262.1 GCA_001629395.1 Gammaproteobacteria bacterium REDSEA-S15_B12
GTCCAACACAGGGCGTGGGGAGTCAGAATCACATTGTCGAGCTTTAATAGAGGGTCATTTGATTCCGGTGGCTCGGGATCAAATACATCGAGTCCAGCTCCAGCAATGACATCTTGGCTTAGGGCGGAAACCAGGGCGGGTTGGTCGACAACCGGGCCTCGTGAAGTATTAATTAGGTAGGCTGTTGGCTTCATTAATGCGAGTCTGGCAGCGTTCACAAGGTGATGGGTTTCTTCATTTAGCGGAACATTGAGCGTTAGAAAGTCACTCTCACGAAATACTGTTTCAAGGTCTTTGAGTTCAACGTTTACCGATTGTGCGATTACTGGATCGATGTAGGGGTCGTGAGCAATTAAGTTCATTCCAAGCGGGGCACACAATCGAAAAACCTCGGCACCAATATTACCAAGTCCTATGGAGCCCAGTGTTTTGCCAACAAGGCCGATGCCCATGTGTTCTGACCTTTGAGCAAATGTTGGCGGACCACCTCGTACCAGAGTATCTTTAGCCATCAGCTTTCCGGATAGGGCGAGAATATAGGTCAGTACGGATACCGCGACAGGCCGCCTGACTCCGTTGGGTGTGATGCCAACCGCAATTCCAGCCTGTTTACAGGCTTCTACGTCGACAGTATCAAAGCCCACCCCAAATCGGGCTATGAGTGCGAGGCGATTGCTTTGCGGAATACTATTAGCATCAAATTTTTCGAGCAATAGGACCAACGCGTCAAAATCCTCTAACGACTCGGCCGTCATTCGGCCATCGATCCCAGCGACATATTCAAATTCAACTTCAGTGTCGTTTTCCAATGGAGATAAATCAAACATCGGGAATACCGCAGTGCCATCATCGTTTTGAAATGCGCCAGATAATGCGACCCTAAAAGATTGTGTTTTATTCACTGTTTTTTCCTGCCTTTGCTTCGACTACAACCGGAGCGGAGGTTTTCGATGTCGGTAGCTAATGTCTGTCGGTATAGACCGATATCTGTTTGGTGGCAGATAACGTCATAGCCTTTTCGAAATCGGTCGATTCCCTGTTCTGGAGATACAACGAGGAAGCCCAGTGCCTTCCCGTGCTTTCGTGCGGCTTGTCGAATTTTTCGTTCCGAACGCTGGAAGTCTGGATGGTCGAATTCACCGGGAATGCCCAGTGAGGCGCTCAGATCGAAGTGGCCCAGCCAGATACAGTCGACTCCATCTACGGCAGCGATTTCATCGACATTCTTTACGCCTTCAACAGTTTCAATTAGCACGGCAATGCCGATTCGACGGTTAGCGGACCGCAGGGCTGCGTCTGGCGCTTGAGCGCGATAACCGTCATGTGCTATACCCAACGCAATTCCTCTTTGTCCTCGCGGCGGGTAGTTGGCGTGCTGGACGATCTGACGTGCCTCATCCGCTGTCGCAACCATAGGTAACAATAATCCATCAGCTCCTACATCGAGTACGCGAGCAATATGGTGGTAACTTTTTGATGGCGGTCGAACCAGCGCTGGTAAGTTAGCCGCCCTTAGGCTCGTAATCAGCTGTTTAAGTTCGGAGATACCAAATCCGGAGTGTTCCATATCAACAAACACAAAATCGATACCAGTGGCCCCAAGAATCTGGCCGATGCCCGGTGTGGAGAACTCAAATAGGGAGTGGCCGGCTTTAAGTTTATCGCTAGCGAGTAGGCTTTTTAGGTTTGGTCGGGGCATTGTATTCTCCGAGTGGCTTGTGTTCGGGTTATCGATCTAAACGCTGCTGCTAGCACCGCATGAAATTGATGTATTTTATTCGTCAAGGATAGCAGTCCCTGCGTATCAGCGTCATGTTGTATATCGATTGAGAAATCTAACCACAATAGGTCTAAATTATTAGCGCTTGATGCAACGATGCCGTAGGCGTCACAATTGGACTACTATTCAGCAAGTCCACTACGACTGAGGTGGATGTGCGGAGTGTGCTCTGCGAACACATACCTGGAGAACCACTATGGCTAGTCAGAGTGCGGTCGAGGAAACACGCCGCTGCTTAGATAACATTGAGCAGTTTGATTCGCTCGTAAATGCTTATATCGTCGTAATTGCTGAGAGCGCCCTAAAAGAGGCAGAAGCGATTGATCAGGCCCGCGAGAAAGGTATCAGCAGTGGCGTGTTAAACGGGTTACCGATATCGGTAAAAGACTGTATTGATGTCGCGGGGATACCCTGTACCAATGGTTCGAGCTTTTTCGCAGACTATGTCCCCGAAGAGGACGCACTTATTGTGCAGCGGTTGCGTAATGCCGGTGCCGTGATATTGGGTAAGACCAATCTTCATGAATTTGCCTATGGATCGACTACCCAGAATCCTCACTATGGTTCGACTCGGAACCCATGGGATCTTGATCGAATACCCAGTGGCTCAAGCGGAGGCGCCGGGGCTTCAGTTGCCGCGCAGATGTGTGTTGGTGCGGTGGGGTCGGATACTGGGGGATCGGTGCGAACACCTGCTGCCATTAACGGTGTAACCGGGCTTAGGCCTTCGATGGGTTCGATACCGATGACCGGTAGTTTTACCCGGATTTGCCCGACAATTGATACCGTTGGACCCCTCGGCGAGTCTGTTGAGATTGTCGCTCGTATGTTTGCAGCGATGGCAGGATACGACGATAAAGATCTCTATTCCGTCAATAAAGAGCAACCGGAGTTTCTCGATATTCTTGATCGAAGTATCGAGGGCTGCCGGATTGGATTACCACGAAAATTCTTTTTGGAGAACTTGGAAGAGGGTGTAGGCAGCGCTGTGGAAGCTGGTGCGCACAAATTGGCTGAACTGGGAGCGGAAATAGTAGAAGTTGAACTCAAAGATGCTGAACATGCACAGCAATCTGTGATGCCAATGGTTTGGGCCGATGCCTACGAATATCACCGCGATCGGGCTGAGAATTCGCCGGAGGGTTTTGGTCGTGATGTGCTTGATCGGATACTGTTAGGTCGCGAGGTGAGTGGAAGGGATTATGCCGCGGCGCTTCGCACTAGAGAGATGTGGAATCGTACGGTCGATAGAATACTGGAGCAGGTCGATGTGATTTTGACACCGACAGCCCCGATCACTGCGCCATCGATAGAAGAGAGTGGAGATATGCTGTCGACTACCCACCATTTGACTCGGTTTACCTATCTATTCTCCTGGTCAGGACTCCCGGGATTATCTGTACCGTGTGGCTTTACTGAAGCTGGTATGCCCATTGGTATGCTGCTTAACGGTCGCCCATGGGAAGAAACGCTATTGTTCCAGATCGGAAGCCGTTATCAAAATGATACCGACTGGCACAAACGAACTCCATCACTGCTTAGTGCTTCAGTCGAATAGGCGAATTAGGCAGATAAGAATTCAGGTTTATTGGGGGCGAGACGCATGAAAGTAGTGATTACCGGCGGAATGGGATTTATAGGCGCTAGACTCGGACGCGCGTTGTGTGATCAGGGTCACCTGACGGACGTATCCGGACAGGAGACATCTATCGATGAATTGTTGTTATTTGATTCAGTCGACGTGCCGGGTCTATTTAATGAACGTGAGGGCAATATCCAAGTCAAGCGTGTTGTGGGCGATATATCCAATTGGGACACCGTCAGAAGTCTCATTGATCGGGATGATATTGCAGTGTTCCACTTGGCCTCGGTTGTCAGTGGTGGTGGCGAGAAGGATTTTGATCTGGCCATGCGGGTGAACTTGGATGGTGGCCGCCACGTTTTAGAAGCTTTGCGGGCGCGAGAGAGTCAGCCGCGATTGGTATTTGCTAGCTCCATCGCGGTGTTTGGAGGCTCAAGAATGCCCGATGTTGTCGGTGATCATGTCAAGCAGACACCTCAGACAACTTATGGGATAACGAAGACCATGTGTGAATTAATGATCAATGATTACACTCGAAAAGGCTACATTGATGGCCGCTCAGCTCGGCTGCCCACCGTAATCATTAGACCCGGCAAACCTAATCAGGCCGCCTCCAGCTTTGTCAGTGGTGTGTTTCGTGAGCCCCTCAATGGTGAAGACTTTGAATTACCGGTGTCGGTCGATACTGTCATGCCACTTCTGGGTTATCGATCAATCGTGGACAATATTATCCGCCTACACGAGCTGGAAAAAAATCAACTCAAGGATGATCGGGCAGTCAGTCTACCCAGTCATACCGTCTCAGTTCAGGATATGATCGATGCATTAAATACTGCGGCGGGGCATCGGAGCCTTGGCCAAATTACTGTCAAGCCCGACCCTTTTATCGAACAGATCTGTGCCGGTTGGCCACAGGACTGTGAACATTCTTTGGCGACTTCTTTGGGGTTCAGCAAAGAAGAGAACTTAGAAGAAGTGGTTTCGTACTATATCGAAGACTATCTATGATGCTGAATTGAAGCGATGCTACCCTAAGCCGAGCGCGGCAGGCGGCCGTCGCTAAGTGCAGCTTGAAAATGCCGAATTGTTTGTTCAACACCGACTGTAAGCGGTGTATCGGGAATCTGGCCGAGGGTTTGTCGAAGTTCGGTGTCTACCTGTCCGTCTGGAAAGGGTAGTCCGTCGGACTCATGGGTGACTTCAGCATCCGGCAATACGGCATGAATTGCTGCCACGACCTCTGACATGTGTGCAACGGCGCCACGGATATTGAATACGTCTGAACCTTCAATATCATGTCTTGCTGCCTGGATAAACAACTTGGCGATATCGTCGACAAACTGAAAGCCGTTAGAACCTCCAAAACTGATGTGGTAGGCCTCTCCGCGGGCGGCGGCGAGCATTGCCTGGGTTGGGGTCGATGTCATTCCCTGGTCGCGGCCGGGTCCATAGACCGTATAGGGTCGAAACCCAATGCTCGCAATTTGGTCATCCCGCCAGTAGACCCGGGCTGACCCTTCATTGGCTTGTTTGTAAACACCGTAGTGATTGAGTGGGTAAAGCGGAGTATCGTGCTGAACAAGACTCTCCTCGTACATATCCTTGGTGCCATAGACCCCAACACTGCTGGCATAGATCAGTTGTCTAATCCCAGCTGCCTTAGCGGCTTCAAACATGTTCACCGTACCTAGCACGTTGACTGCGGCTCCCAGGGGTGGATCGGCTTTGCAGAAGGGAACCTGCAGCGCACCCAGGTGAATGATGTGGGTCGCTAGCGAACTTGTCACCGCATCGCACACGGGTTGGGTCTGTGTAAGGTCGCCCTGAATAAATGTGACACGAGAGAGTTCATCCGGTGTCATAATCAGTTCCAAACGGTGGCGATCTTTACTTAAGTCGAATACCGTAACTTGGGCGCTATCCTGAATTAGGTTACGGACCACCCATGCGCCGATACAGCCCATTGCGCCCGTCACAAAGAAATGTTGTTGTGCCATTTGGATATCTCTTGATTCTATAAACGACTTTGAACTGTCAGAGTGGTTTGTCGTTCGATTGTAGTGCGGTAATTTCCGCTCGAGGTACAGGCTCGCTCGCCGTTTTAATCCAACTGGCGTCTTCACTTCGTTCCCAGGCGTCTCGTCGCCAGCTGCCGTCATTTTGTTGGTGCCACCACCAGTTTCGCCCACCAAACTCACCCAACCACGTCCATAATAGAAGTACAGGCTCCTCCCCCATCGTCAGTGCGTGAAGCCGGTTCGATGGGGTTAATGAAACTTGTCCAGGCGAGAGTCGTTTGGCTTCTCCATCGATGTCGTGTTGAATGTACGCAGTTCCGGATGCGCAGAAATAAATTTCGGCGGCCTCGTGTTGATGTAACGGATAATGAAGCCCGGGTCTAAGCAGAAAAAGTCCTGCGAGCAGCTGGTTCGATTGGATTAATCCGCGACTTGGGCCGATTAATCGGGCTGCGAACATGCCAGGTGCCAGATCTTCCATGGGGTTGCTTTCTTCTCCTTTTGATGGGGTATCTTCGTTGTAGATTTGGTACCAGTTTTCAGTCTCAGCCGCTGCCACTACAGCTTTTGAGAATGTTCCTTTCCCCGTGAGCCTACTGAGTGCATCCCGTAACCAATCGGATGCTTCTGCCGGTAGTTTAGATCGATGGCTTTGGTGATCATCCTGGTTGTTAACTGACTCCAAAGCCTGTCTGAAGTGACCAAGACTCCCTGTAACATCATCTCCAGCCTTATTCGTAGGTGCATCGGCGCTAGCCAGCGCTGTTGCAAGCTCACGAGCAAAAGTTGCAGCAATTTTGGTCATGTTAGCCGGTAGTCAGATGTTCTTATTGAACGGGTGCAAAGATTTTATGGTTCTATAACGGTTTGCTTTTGTGTACCCAGTCCAGCGACACTGGTCTCTACTTCGTCTCCGGTTTTGAGAAATTGTGGTGGATTCATGCCTTGCCCAACGCCTGGTGGGGTGCCCGTTGCGATGACATCGCCTGGTTGCAGACTCATGCACTGGCTTAGATAGGACACGATTGTTTTCACGCTAAAGATCATCGTCTCCGTGTTACCGTTTTGCATTGTTTGTCCATTGACTTTGAGCCAAAGATCCAGTGACTGAGGATTAGGTACTTCATCTCGGGTGACCATCCAAGGTCCAACAGGGCCATAGGTATCTCCTGATTTGCCTTTGGTCCAGTTGCCTTGACGTTCGAGTTGCCAGTGACGCTCCGAGATATCATTCACCACGCAATACCCGGCAACATGATCCAGTGCGTCATCCTCACTGACATATTTCGTGTGTGAACCGATTACGATTCCGAGTTCTACCTCCCAGTC
>LUSG01000263.1 GCA_001629395.1 Gammaproteobacteria bacterium REDSEA-S15_B12
GAGTAAAGATAGCCTAGCATAGGCTCATCTGTAGACTCGTTTGGTGGATAAGATTGAGCAGGGCACCAAATTCAGCCTACACAGGCGGAGCGGGCATCTCAAGTTCACGTTGCAGTTCGGAAAGGGATTCGATTGGTGGGCCGCAGCTGAAGCCCTTGCAGACGTAAGCCACGGTGCAATCTCTCGGGGCACGATTTGCCAGTAGGCCCGGTAGGTTCGACTCGTCTGTGGGGATCGAAAACACCTGTCTTGCTGGGTGATAAGCCTGGTTTGTCTCTGTCGACCAGCGGTGTAATTCGTCACCGCGGCCCCGTATGACAATGGTCTGAATGCCGTGTTCCCAACTCTCACTGGCTTCCAGTAATGCGCTGGCGCCTGCAGGGTAGCGTTCGGTTGCTGGCAATAGGCCGTGGAACAACCTGTCAGCAGCCTCGAGGTACCGTGTTTCACCAACCAGGTGCCCCAGGGCCAGCAGCACTCGCGCTGCAACGCTGTTTCCAGATGGAATCGCATCATCCATCAGCGGCCTGCCGCGGTGGAGCAGTTTCTCATGATCGTCAGCGGTAAAGTAGAAGCCGCCGCGCTCGCTGTCCTGGAAATGGTCGAGCAGTGTATCCAGCAGCGATAGTCCAAAGCTGAGGTCTTCCATTCGCCAGCGAGACTGAAGGAGTTCGAGGATTCCGGATGCAAGGAAGACATAGTCGTCCAGATAACCACCGAGACGGGCGTCGCCATCCCGGATAGTGGCCAGGAGTCTGCCGCTGCGCCACAGTGACTCGCGGATAAAGTCCAGGGCTCTGACGGCCGAGTCGACCAGTTCTGGCCGTGCCAGGCGTCGTCCGCTTCGAGCCATGGCACCCAGCATCAGACCATTCCAGGACGTCAGAATTTTCTCATCCCGGCCTGGCCGGACCCGTTTGTCCCGTACTGCAAGCAGCTTGCGCCTGGCCCGCGCCAGACGCTCCGCCATCAGGGCGTCACTGATACCAAGAATCGTCGCGGCTTTCCTCGCTGGAGTGCGGATGTTGAGGTGCCAGCGGTCCCCAAAATTGGGCTTTCCTGCAATCCCGTAGACGGTCTTGATAGCCAATAATTCGTCGGTGTCGAGTAATGTTGTCAATTCGTCTTCTTCCCAGAGATAAAAACGTCCCTCTTCACCCTCGGAGTCGGCGTCCTGCGTGGCGTAATAACCACCTTCGGGAGACTGCATTTCCCGAATAACCCAGTCGGCCGTTTCGCTGGCAACTGTCCAAAAGTCAGTCCGCTGGCTGACTATTGCTGCGTCTGCATAGAGGGGGAGCAGTTGGGCATTGTCATAGAGCATTTTTTCGAAATGTGGAATCGTCCAGCTTGCATCAACAGAGTAGCGATAGAAGCCGCCTCCCAGTTGGTCATAGAGTCCACCCCTAGCCATGGCTTCAAGGGTGTGGTCAACAGGATTAGTTTCACGAATGACGTCACTTGGTCGCAACAGCAGATAAAGGCCTGTCGGGTGGGGAAACTTTGGTGGAGTCCCAAACCCACCGTGAACGGGATCAAACTGTTCGTACAACTGGTCCCGGGCCTTTGCGATGCATGTGTGTAAAGAAAATTCTGATTTACCTGATGACTCAGGCTCGAACTGTTCCAGGGCTTTTCGAATCGTCAACCCGTGTTCAGGCATCTGGTCGCGGTGGTCCCGGTAGTGGTTTGCGACCTGGCGCAAAACATCTCCAAACCCAGTCAAGCCATGCCGGGCTGATTTCGGAAAGTAGGTGCCTGCAAATATCGGTGTGTGGTCGAATGGTGTGAGCATCACGGTTAAGGGCCAGCCGCCGGGCCTTTGCGTGAGTAGCTGGTGGGTCATCTGGTAAATGCGATCGATGTCCGGACGTTCTTCTCGATCGACCTTGATGCAGATATATAGTTTGTTCATGAGTTCTGCAATTGCGGTGTCCTCGAACGATTCATGCGCCATGACATGACACCAGTGGCATGCTGAATAACCGACGGACAGCAGAATGGGTCGGTCCATTTCTCTAGCGAGAGTGAGCGCCTCAGGTCCCCAGGGATGCCAGTCCACTGGATTGTCTGCGTGCTGAAGAAGATACGGGCTCGTCTCCCGGGAAAGCCGGTTTCCAGATGAATTTTCAGAATTTATCATTGCACTAACACAGCGGACGTACAGCCGGGTTCCCCATAGCTATACTGACTGCAGATGATAGCTCCTCGATATATAGTCCAGAATCGTTTTCCCGACATGTTGAACTGTCCTAGTTTAATTTTGTCGTTTTCTCGCCTGTACCGATGTAAAATTGGGCAGATCGGTACCACCCAATCGCTGTGCCAATTCCGTGGCCGAGCAATACCAACTCGATTTGACGATGCCGGTCGAGGGAACGCCAATCATTTTGCTTGGCAACGGAGAATTGATCAGCGGTTACGTCCCGGCCACCAGGCTCATTGAGCGCCTGAACCGCAATGATGGCTGACAGGGTTGCTGGCAGATGAAACAATCATTTGTTACCACTTAAGAGAACCAGATCATGAAATCACTCCTAACAGTGAGCGTTCTTATTTTTTCGCTGTTGTTTTTTGCGGGTCCTGCCCGTGCGTGTAGTGCTTTTCCCGATGGTCATATCGGCATCGTACTCGAACTCGACAAGGCATCCAAGAGTCTGACCATCAGTGATGGTGAGACCGGTAACCCGATCACTTTTTCGGTCGAGGACACTGTTCTATCATCCATGGAATGGGGGATTCTGTCGGTACAACAGCCAATATTCGTCCGATATCGGGTTGAAGGTGATCAACTGATAGCGACCGAGATAAAGAGATTGAACTAGACCGGCAGATCGAATACTTGAAAGATGGGCTGGAAACACTCGGTGTAAGCACCATGTAAACGTCTAGGACAGAATCATCG
>LUSG01000264.1 GCA_001629395.1 Gammaproteobacteria bacterium REDSEA-S15_B12
CTTTTAACAAAGTTTTTAACATGTTTCCTCCCTTGAGTTTGTTAACAGATTTACCGAACAACCGAGGCTGGTTATCGACTACCCAGTACCGCGATTGGACAATTCCTCGCGTGTCCAGAACTAGTTTAGTCTAGCGTATCGCATAGCCCCATAACCAAATTTATACCAATTAGATTAGTAGGTAGGACAAATCCGGTCAAACGCTGCGCCGGTTGTACCAATCTAAAGGGTGTTCAAGCAAGAATGTTGATCAATACCAAACACGAACGCCGGGCGGGCCTATGCTCTGACCCGTTCTTTTGTGGGGTCGTAGAAAGGGAAGGGTACGACGGTTGCTGGAATTCGCTTCTGATGGCCATCCAGTTTACCCACTTCAACCAAGGTTCCGGTATCGCTATGGGTTACATCCATTCGACAAAGCGCGATATTCTTTTTCAGAATGGGGGATCGTGTAGCGCTCGTGATGATGCCCACTTGCGCACGACCGCCACCGCCAATGTGGACACAATCTCCATGTGCCGCGGGTTCATTTCCCGCCAACTCAAGGCCGACCAGTCGGCGTTGTGGATTTTCTTTTCGCTGGACTAAGGCATCGCGGCCGATAAAGTCTTCTTCTTTTGATTTCAACGGGACGGTAAAGCCGATACCTGCCTCGAAGGGATCTATTTCATCGGTAAATTCATACCCTGCAAAGACGAGGCCTGCCTCAATCCGGACCATGTCGAGGGCGTCAAGGCCCAGCGGTGATAGGCCATAAGGCTCTCCAGCTGCAAATGCAGTGTCCCAGACGGTGGGCGCATCATTAGGATGACAGAATATTTCGAACCCAAGTTCGCCTGTGTAGCCGGTTCGCGAGACCATCACGGGTAGTCCGTCGAAATCATGCAATCGGCCAATGGTAAATCGGAACCAGCCCAGTTCCTCAACAGTTGGTTGTGCAGGTGGTGTCCAGATGATTTCTTTAAGTATGTCGCGGCTGTTAGGACCTTGTACCGCAACATTGTGCAGTTGATCCGTTGACGATTTTATCCACACACGGTAACCGAGCTCGGCAGCTTTTTCTCGCATCCAGATTCCGCCATAGTCATCACCGCCAATCCAGCGGAAACTATCTGGTCCCATTCGCAACAGTGTGCCATCGTCAATCATTCCTCCATGGGGGTAGCACATGGCGGTATACACCACCTGACCGATGGCCAGCTTTCGAATATTTCGCGTTAGCACGGTTTGCATCAACGCCTCCGCATCCGGACCCAGCACCTCAAATTTGCGCAGCGGTGACAGGTCCATGATGACGGCTTTTTCCCGACAGGCCCAATACTCGTCTATTGCGCCAGCGTTATTAAATACGGTCGGCAGCCAGAATCCCCGATATTCAGTGAAGTTTCGGGTTAGCTGCGATGAACGTGGATGAAATCCAGTTTCGCGAGTCAGTTCAGCTTCGGCATCAGGTGTCATGCGATAGGCGACAGCTTTGGAAAAGACATTGTCGGGAGAATATACCCGAACATGGATATCTGTTGGATTCCAGCCATTAGCGGCACTCGTATCGTCGGGGCAGGCTGATGAAGCGCATACCAGGTCATCGAGTGCCCGAAGCAGTACATAATCACCAGGCCGTGACCAGGGTTCATCGAGATACAGTGCATTGTGGTCATCAATTCGTGTATTGTAAAAGAAGTTGATAGCCGGCCAGCCACGTCTAGCTGCAACACCGTAGTCTTTTAGAACATTGCTCAAGTTATCTGAGCAGTTGGGATGCCCGAAGTACCCCATGTCCTCGTAGTATTTTGAAGTACAGGCAAACCCAAAGGTATCGTGTCGACCACAGGTATCCTGTACCACCTCGACCATGGGCTGCATATCTTGGTCGAAAAACTTTGAATAAAGGCCAGGTCCCGGATAGGCCGCACCCATCAGGGTACGGGTGGCCGTTGGGTCCAGCCCGCGTTCGACGCCGTGATTTAGTTTTGATTCGGTAAAAGCGAGGAAGTCGGAGCACTCTCGTCCGGCGACGTCGATGATCTGAATAAACTCTCCAGCACGAACCATGAAGTCGCGCGCTGTACATCGTTCGATGCGAAAATCTAATCTGGGCTCCGCCAGGGGGTCTGGTAACGTTGGATCCGCTTCACCGTTTAAGTCTGACCGCCGCACCCAGACGATAAGGGGTGTCGGTGGGTGTTGTTCTTCGACACTCATTGATGAACCCGGTGCACAGACGAGGCATGTCAGGTCATCACTGGCCGTAAATTCAACCTCTTCACCGGGGCTACTATCTGGACTGAATAGTGGTATTGCTAGCGCGTCGTCTAGCGGGATATCAAGCGTCGATAGTCGCTGAGCCAGAGTTTCTGTGTTCATGCCTCGATTGGAGAGAATAGAACCAAGGCCTGTTGGTTTCTGTGCAGGGTAATTGCTCAGAGCACCTGGAGCTGGGCGACCATTCGTGTCGAAGGCAATGACTTCACCGACCTGCCGCCCTTGAGGGTCCTGGATAGTAATAGTGTCACCGGAGTACAAACGGATCACAACAGTGCCACCCCCTTTGACCTGGTAACGTTCCAATGAGGGGTCACTGCGCCACAATCCGGGTTCGAGCAATCTGGGCGCGATGTTTACGGAGGCCATAATGCTGGTGCGGTGGCTAAAGGGACTATTGTGTTATTGTGACCGAGCCAGGCCTTTTGTACCAACAAATGGGAAGACAGGAATGAATTTACACTTATCCTCCGTGTTCCCGATCTGCTTTGTTGTCATGGGCAATAGCCGCGATGACTGGAATTACAACTAGTGCGCAAAGGATTAGAAACCAAATCCATAGACCGCCGCTTCCAGCACTGTTGAAAATAGCACCGGCACCTTCCCATGCGTCTATTGGGCTTGAATTAAACATATTAATGCTCCTTGAAATTTATGCCGTTACTTTCCGGCCGTCTGTAGCGGCTCGGGGGAGGCTGGTGTATCAATTTCCGCGTTGTCTATACCAAAGTCCTGAAGTTTATCTGACACACGTAGAATTCCACATTTTTTGAGGATCCAAGATCCAACGTAGCCTGGAATGAATCCTAGTAGAAACATTGATATACAACCGACAAGTTGGCCGGTGAAGCTTATGGCGGGTACCCCTTCTGCAGGCGGTGGATATCCACCTAAAATAATACCAACTGACATGACGCCAATTATGCCGCAAGTGCCGTGTACGGACACCGCACCGACTGCATCATCAATGCCCCAACTGGTAATCAACTTGTGGCTGTACGGAATTACGACACCACCTAAGAAACCGAGTGCAAATGCGGTGCCCGGATACCATAGGTCAAGGCCAGATGCGGCGCAGAAGATACCGCCCAGTGCACCGGACATCATCCAGAATGGATCTTTAGTGAGTGTGTAGGCCCCAATAATGCCGCCCGCAAAACCCATCAGTGTGTTAAATGCAAACGACGATAGGTTCGAGGGTGTGCCATAAATTGTTATCCAGCCTAAATCGGCTGAGGTACCTGCCATTGCTGCCGGATAAATCAGACACCCACCGAGGAATCCAAAGAATCCAATGATGATGATCATCAAGCCCGCAATAGTTAACGGTGCATTGTGGCCACGAAGGTCATTTGCAGATCCATCTGCGTTGAACCGCCCTACACGGGGTCCTAGGTTGATCAGCACACCCAGGGCAAAAAAGCCTGAGATCATATGCACTACACCCGCTGCACCGACGTCGTGATAACCCCAGTCAGTGACCAGCCAGCCACCTGTGGACCAGCCCCAACCTGCAGCGATGATCCATACGACTGAACCAACCAGTACGGCCAAGATGATCCAGGCACCCATGCGGATACGTTCGATAACAGAACCCGAAACGATTGAGGCCGTCGTAGCCGCAAACAGTGTAAATGCGGCCCAGAATATTCCCGATGCCCCGTCTTGCAGGTTCGGGCCCATACCTTCACTCCAAGGTACATAGTACTGTGCGAACTCTGCGCTGGCATCCGGCAGGAATATATTGCCAGTGCCATACGCCCAGTACAGCCACCACCCGAACAGGAAGAACGTCGGAACCATGAACGCAAAGGCAAGAATGTTCTTCACACCTGATGCCAGAACATTACGGACTCTCGATACACCCATTTCGTACATCATAAAGCCAGCATGAATTGCTACCATGATAGCAGTACACCACCAGTAGTAGGCTTCCATGCTGACATCGACGGCAGCATTGACTACCGCTAATACTTCGTCAGGACTCATGGTTTATAACCCCTCCAAGTTGAGTTAATCCCACAGGGAACTTACCAGTTTGTACACTCGGCACTGAGACATAAGCGGTCGGGTACGATAAATTCCCTGACTCACAGATGAAGCACCTTGCAGATGGGTGCACCCGAGCCAATTGTGGCTGCAGATGGACAGCCAGTGTACAGCAAAATAATAGGAAATAGCAAAATCATTCTTCAACGCTATCAAATGTTTAATCCTAATATGTCACTGTAAAACACTGAAATAGCTTAGGTTTAGGCTGGAATCGAATCAACCAATTCTGTACGATCAAAAAATAAAACTTCAAAAGATTATTGTGGCAGCAGTTCTGGGAGTGATCGATTGAATGTTTAGATTAACTATTGTTAAAGGAGAGAGCAGAACGTGACCAATGATTCCTTGCGCCAGTTAAAGAATTCCCTTGAAGAGCAGGGCGTTCGCTATTGCCTTCCCAGCTACGTCGATATTCATGGCGTATCGAAATCCAAGTTTGTACCGATCTCTCACTTCGAGCGGATGATGGCCGGTTCAGAGTTGTGCACAGGCGCGGCCCTCGATGGTGTTCCGCAGGAGGTCAGTGATGAAGAAGTCTCATCGCATCCGGACCCTGAGAGCGTAATTATTTTGCCCTGGAAAAAAGATGTGGCCTGGTTTGCAAGCGATTTGTGGTGTGAAGACAAGCCGTTCGAGCCATGCAGTCGGAATATCTTTAAAGCGATACTAGCGCAGGCGGCGGATATGGGGTACACCTTTAATTTTGGCATTGAGCCTGAATTTTTTCTGCTCAAACATACGGACGATGGCGGATTTGGCCCCATAGGTCCACGCGATGATCTCGCGAAACCTGCCTACGATATTCGATCCACGCTTGACAGTTTCGAGCTTTTGGAGGAAATCGTCGACACATTAAACAGTGTTGGATATGACGTTTATTCTTACGATCACGAAGATGGAAACGGACAATTTGAAATTGACTTTATGTATCGCGATGGCCTCACTATGGCAGACCGCTTCGTGTTTTTTCGACACCTGATACAAGAGCTGGCACATCGCAAGGGCTACTTCGCATCATTTATGCCTAAACCATTCTCAGATCGTGCCGGCAGCGGTGCTCATTACAATATGTCTCTTGCAGACATACAGTCAGGGAAAAATCTTTTTGAGTCCGACGATGATCCGCGAGGTTGCGGTATTACCGACCTGGGTTATTGGTTTATTGGTGGGATACTGAAGCATTTGCCGGCATTGTCCGCAGTCATATCACCCACCGTGAAC
>LUSG01000265.1 GCA_001629395.1 Gammaproteobacteria bacterium REDSEA-S15_B12
CATCTAAGGAACCAAAGTGACTGCACGTTGGCAGATTTCTGCGAGATGGTTGCTGACACTGCTGAGAAGATGGGAATCGATCACATAGGTATCGGCAGCGATTTATGCCAAGACCAACCCGACAGTGTAGTGGCCTGGATGAGAAATGGTCGCTGGACCCGCGACACGGACTACGGAGAAGGCTCGTCTAGCACCCCCGGATTTCCTGATCCACCAGTAGAATGGTTAGACCTTCCTGTTCGGTGAGGACAGTAAGCATTTCATAAACTTCTTCTGAGAGCATTTTTGATAGCCCAGCAGTGGGTTCGTCAACCAACAGCATTTTAGGTTCTGCCATCAGGGTACGACTGATCTCAACCATGCGCTGCTGTCCGCCGGACAGCTCTCCTGTGATCTGTTTCCGCTTGTCCTTCAGTACCGGAAAACGCTCGTAGTTCGCTTCCATTTTTTCGGCGATCTGCTTCTTATCACGTTTGAAGGTCCACCCGCCCAGCTCCAGGTTCTCTTCGACCGACATGTCTTTGAAGATGCCCGGTTGCTGCGGGATGTAGGCCAGGCCTTTGAGGATCCGCTGGTGTGTGGGCACATCAATGATGTCCTCACCCTCCAAAAGCACCTGACCCTCATTTGGTCGTAGAAAACCGAACACCGCCTTCAGTGCCGTAGACTTACCGACCCCGTTGGCACCAAGGATGGCTGTTATCTGATTCTTGCGCACCTTAACGTTAAGGTCCTGCAGAATATTCAGGTCCTTGTAGTAACCGACGTACAAACTTCGCAACTCAAGAACGATGTCTTCGGTGGCATCACTCATTGCGCTTCACCTGCCGCATCCTGCTGGCCGGTTCGAGAACGGTCCTCAGTCGTACCCAGATATGCCTCAATTACCACCGAGTCATTTTTTACAGCCTCGGGCGTATCGTCCGCAATCAAATCACCATAATTTAGCACTAGCAAGCGTTTGCACAAGGCAAATATTGAGTCCATCTGGTGACTGATGATAATTATTGCCGTGCCCTGCTCGTTAACCCGACGGATATACTCGTAAATAACTTCCATTAATTTAGGATGAACACCAGCAAAAGGTTCATCGAGAATAATAATATCGGGATCTAACATCAGCAGACGACCCAATTCGAGTAGTTTTTGCTGACCACCTGACAATGCTCGTGCATATTCATTGCGCAGGTGGTCCATAGTTAAGAAACCAAGTACTTCCAACGCCTGCTCTTTGACCTCAATCCCGATTCGACTCTTGCCCAGTGCCAGCGCAGGTACGTACAAGTTTTCGAGTACGGTCATACGACGGAAAGACCGCGTCACCTGAAATGTTCGGCCGAGACCAGATTTAGCGACTTCAAAAGAGGGAAGCTGGTCGATACGCTTGCCATTCAGGTATACCGTGCCGCTGTTGGGCTTTAACGCTCCGTCAAGAACATTCGTCAGCGTGGTCTTGCCAGCACCATTTGGACCGATTAAGCCGATCATCTCGGCGCCATTAACGTTAAAAGAAACATCTTTCAAAACATGGTTGCCGCCGAAGCGTTTGTTCAGTCGGGATACCGACAGCTCAATCACGACCGTTCTCCCGTAGCGGTCGACACCGCATCATCTCTAGTTGCACGCCCCGCGACCGTCTCGGCTGCCACATGCGCACGCGTAAAGTAGTCGATGAGCGGCGGCAATAAGCCATTACGGGCAAATCGAAGCGTCAACATCAGCACCATTCCAAAGAACACAAGGCGCCATATCGACATGTCAATGACAATATCGCCAATAGTGAAACTGGTTCGCAGCATCTCTAGAGCAAATTCGATCAGGATCGCACCTATTGCAGCAGCGACAAAATTCTCGACCCCGGCAATTACCGCCATTGCAACGACCAAACTCATTTGCAGGATCATCAGATTATTCGGTGTAATGATCGTGACGTAGTGCGCCTGAACAGCTCCAGCAAGCGCTGCCATCATCGAGGTGATGACAAACACCATAATCTTGTAGCGCGTAATGTTGACCCCCAACGCAGCTGCTGCATCCTGATCTTCGCGCAGCGCACGAACAAATAAACCAAAACGAGATCGCGACAACCAGTAAAGAATCGCCAGGCAGCCCAGCAGCAGAAAAAACATGACAAAATAAGGTGGAATTTTGTCAGTTTTACTGAAGACATGCCCGGCAATGGTGATCCCGTTTTCAAATAAACTAGGCAGTTCAATGCCCGCCTGGCCACGTGTGATCTGAATCTCAGCGCTGATGGTCGCGCGTAGAATCTCGGAAAAACCCAGCGTGAAAAGTGCCAGGTAGGCGGCCCGCAGGCGCAGTACCAACAATCCGATGAGCAGGCCAAAAACACCGCCTACGAGCGTCCCCAGCATAATACCCAGCCAAACTGGCATCCGCGTCACTTCTACAGCGCCGTCCCATTTTTCCAACGCCTGTGCGAGGCAATCCTGGGTCAGCGTTGTTGATGTCACCCCTATAGGATTCTTGATAACTAGGTAACTACCTCCTAGAGAGAATTCAGTACATATACCTGTCGGTTCGGGTGAAATAAAAAGATAGTGGCAAAAAAGCGCTGTCGTGTAAGCGCCCAACCCCATGAAGGCCATGTGGCCGAATGAAAACTGGCCAGCAGACCCTGCTAGCATGGACCAACTTGATGCCAGAATTGCGTAAAAGAATCCGACGATGCAGATATGCATGATGTAGTCGTAGTTGCCAGCGGCATACACGAATGGGAACACGAGGAAAAAAACAACAATGGCCAGTCCCATGGCATGAGGTATGTGTTGCCTTTTCAAAACTTACCATGCGCCCCGCTAGCGAATTTCCTGCCGAATAGACCCATTGGCCTAAGCAGCAACATTAAGACCAAAATAATCATCCCGTAGGCAGGGATATAGCTGGAAGCCTTCTGCGGATTAGGCACGCACCCCGTCCCCGCAGCCTCGACCAGACCAACGGTTATTCCGCCGACAAAGGCCCCAGGCAGCGAACCCAGTCCACCCAACACAACGATAACAAAAGATCGCATCTCCGGAATCTGACCAACGATAGCGCAAACGCGAGCATATTCATCCGGTTTGGATTGATGCCTGCAATTGCCGCAGCATCACGATCCTGGCTAACTGCTCGCAGTCCCTTACCTGTCCATGTCTTGTGAAGAAAATACAGCAGCGATACGAGTACCATAATCGACAACACAGCTGCAACAAATCGCGGATTTGATATGGAGACCGTATCGAACAACTCCATATTGCCCCTACTGGTCTTGATGAGCCAAGGATCAGATGCCTCGGGTAACCGAATCCTAGGGAAATCAAAAAACCTTTTAACCTTTACTGGGTTTGCTCCCGCCAGCGCCTGAACTAGATAGACCAACGTGAACGACAAACCAAAGGTGATAAGAATTCCATATTCTATTGGCCGTTCCACTCGCCCGTCATACATCGGTGTAAGAAACAGCCGTTCAAAAGTCGCTCCAAGAACAAATGTCAACGCACACGCACCGACCACACCAATCAGTGGGTGAGTGCCGGGGAACCACACCACAACGATGTGGTAGACCAGCATGCCGCCAATCATGTAGAAGGTGCCGTGGGCAAAGCTGACAATTCCAAGGATTGAAAAGATTAACGTCAGGCCCAAGGCCATCAGACCGTAGATGATGCCGATAATCAACCCATTGGTGATCTGAGATGCCACGAAAGAGCCGTTGGACACACAATTGTTTTCTGGATCTGCCAAGGCAAACGCCACTACGATAATGCCGACCACAACTAATGACGCCAGAGTGATCGCAGCCCGGCTTATATCTGGAGACTTCCTCCACAATGGCACCAATCCTATGGGCCCAAACGCGGCGCCGATCAGTGAACCACCCAGCGTGGCATTAGAGGTATCTAGATCCTTACGCAGGTATACACGGCGCGTAATCACCCCCCCAACTACACCCCAGAATATTAACCAGAGAATAGTTAACCAAAAAATACTCGAGTACTGCATCAGCTAATCAGGGATGACCCTGCCGAAAGGAAATAATTCATGCTAAGTATTGCAAAAAAAGACAGCGGGGCAAGGCTTGCGCCTACCCCGCTGCTTATTCTGACCAAAAGTTCGAATTAATTACCGATGTAGATCGGATCACCTGTCTTATACACATCCGGGAATACGATCGTCATAGTGTTAGATGGTTCACCCTCTTTCTGGTACTGGACCATAGTAATCGCGGGATCTGGCCACTGGTGCCACCACTCATCACCTTTGCCGTCTTCGCTAGGATCTTTTTGCGAGCCGTAGGGGAAGTAAATACGACCCAGCGTGCCGTCATGACTGATATTTTCCAATGCAGTCACAATTGCATCACCATTGGTAGAGCCCGCTTCGTTGATCGCCTGGGCTATCACACCGATCGAGTCGTAAGCTTCCAGGGCATAACTTTCCACACCAGTTTTACCGGTCTGTGCCTTGTAATCGTTAGCCATCTTGAGTGCTCGCTCGTTATACATAGTCTCTGGCACACCGATTCGAGCCATAAATGCCATATTCCCGTCAGGCACGTTCTCCCACCAAGCCTTACTCTCAAGTCCGGCCTGGTTGGCGTGAAACATCATATCCATGGGTCCAATGCCAGCATCAGCTGCCTGTTGCGTATAGTTGTAACCCGCTTCACCCGTTAACAGAACGATCACATAGTCGGCGTTTTCAGCCTTGACGCGTTCGACGATTCCAGCAAAATCCTGAGTGCCAATATCTACACCAAAAGTCACACTGCCGATACCTTTTGATTTCAGCCCTTTTTCACATTCCGCTGCGGCCGGTATTCCGTAGTCGGTATTCTCCGTAACGATTGCGACCTTCTTTACCCCAGGCGCCTGGGCTGCGAACTTCCAGATCACACCCGATGCCCAAGAACTGAGCGGTGCGATTCGAAAAATGTACTTCTGCTTATCACCTGTGATGGTGTCATTCCAGGTCTCAGCAAAAACCACTGGAATACCGCGGTCATTCGCCACATCCGTACACCGCCAGCCGCATTGATATCGCGTTCTGCAATCAACATGGCCGCACGCATTGCCTCACCACCCGTTACCGAACCTGGCGCAGACAACGGCGCCAGTCCACCGACCTTGATTGGACAATCTGCCGCCATCGCTTGAGCACCGATTCCCATCAGGCCCAGAGTCAGCATTACTAGAAATTTCTTCATGTCTTTTGCCTCCTTATAGGCGTTAATTCTATTCACTCGCGTGGCCACGCCGAGCGAACGAGATCAATATTAACCGAATTCATGACTATTCACAGTGTTACGCGGTATTCAGTGTCCGCAGGTACTGGCCGACAAAATCGTAACCCACCAGTTCAGAAAATGCCGCTGTCAGCTGGGTGGTAACTGGTCCGGGAACTTGACCATCACCCAGTATCTTACCGTTGTAACTGCGTACCGGGCACAGACATAGGCTGGTCGAAGTCATAAATGCCTCATCGGCCGTTTCCGCTTGAAACGTAGTCAGATCTTCCTCGGATACCGGAATGCCGAGGTCACCCGCCAGGTCGATCACGATCTGCCGACTCACGCCTTCCAGAACAAACTGAGGTCGTGGGGTGAACAGCGTACCATCACGCATCAGGAAAATATTGCTGCCGATGCCCTCACACAGGAACCCCCTCGTGTCCAACAAGACGGCCCACGGATGTTCAGCTTTCCCCTTAACTTCTTCTTCTGCCAGGACCAGATTCATATAGTTGACGTTCTTGATGTTGGGACTCAAACACTCCGGCGGTATCCGTCGGATGACTGGTGTCAGAACATCTATTCCATCTCGAAACATCGGTGCACGGGCCTTTAAAGGCAAGGGCGTACATTCAACAATTACCGTTGCCCCGCTGTCTGTTTGTGAGTCACCAGCAATTGATTTTGCACCGCGAGTCACCCGCTGAAACACCCAGTAATCGTCGTCTTCCCCAAGTAGTGGCCGGTTTTTTTCAACCACGCTCTGGCTGATCTGAGCCATTTCCTCGGGCAAGACCCCGGGATCCATGTCTACTGCCTTTAATGATCGGTATAGACGATCGATATGATCATCAAGTCGAAATATCTTTCCCTCAAATGTCCGCGCGGTATCAAATACGGCATCTCCTAATACAAAGCCGCGGTCCCGAAATGAGACCTTGACTTCACTTTCCGGTAGATAGTCACCGTTGATGTATGCCACCCGCTCCTCAGTCATGTCAGTCCCCCCAATCAATAGAATTCATATTCTTCAGACAGCGGTCCAACCACCGTCAACCATCAGTGCAGAGCCTGTGACCAGGCGCGATGCATCCGAAGCGAGATAAACCACTGCACCCATCAGATCTTCGACCTGACCCAGCCGGCCCAGCGCAATCTGAGATAACACCCGGTCTTTAAATGCTTTGTCTTCGAGCATGGGTTCTGTCATTGGCGTCTCAATAAATGTCGGACACAACGTGTTGACCCGTATTCCCGACTCACCCAGTTCCCAAGCCAGCGCCTTGGTGAAACCCTCCAGGGCGTGCTTGCTGGCGCAATAAACAGTTCGTCCCGCCCCACCCACATGCCCCATCTGTGATGAAATATTGATGATCGAACCCTCGAGACCTGCCGCCACCAGTCCGCGGGCGACGGCACGAGTGGTGAAATAAACAGATCTGACATTCAGTGCCATCACATCATCGTAATCGGTCTCGGTGTAATCGATGCAGGGTGCCGGCCGATTGGTACCAGCATTATTAACCAGTATAT
>LUSG01000266.1 GCA_001629395.1 Gammaproteobacteria bacterium REDSEA-S15_B12
ACCCATACTGGGTGAAGATTCGGGAAGCGAGGTCAACTCAAAATAGTGCGTGGAGAACAACGAGAAACTTTGAACACGTTCAGCAAGGTCGAGTGCGCAGGACCAGGCCAGGGCAAGACCATCGAATGTGCTGGTGCCTCGGCCGATCTCATCCACAAGTACAAGGCTGTCGCGGCTGGCGTTGCGAAGAATATAGGCCATCTCAGTCATTTCGACCATGAAGGTTGAGCGACCGCCAGCGAGGTCGTCAGACGCGCCTATACGTGTAAAAATTTGATCGACAGGACCTATTGTCGCCTCATCTGCGGGGACGAAACTGCCGGTATGTGCAAGGAGAACGATCAGTGCGGTCTGTCTCATATACGTACTTTTCCCGCCCATGTTCGGCCCGGTGATCATCAACATCCGATTGTGTGAGTCTAGTTCCAGGTCATTGGCGATAAATGGTGCATCCAGGCTGTGTTCGACGACAGGATGTCGACCTGCTTTTATCTGCAGTACCGGTTCAGAGGTTAGACGAGGGCGGCACAATCTAAGGTCTGCTGCTCGCCTTGCAAACGTATCCAGAACGTCTAGTTCTGCGAGTGCCCGGGCACCGCGTTGTAGCCGCGGTATAGCCGGTTGCAGTTGGGTTAAAACCCGGTCGTAAAGCAGTCGCTCACGGGCAAGCCCTTTTTCCTTAGCGCCCAGCAATCGATCTTCAAATGACTTCAGCTCGTCGGTTGAATAGCGTTCAACGTTTTTGAGTGTTTGCTTTCGGTGATAATGGGTCGGGAGATCGTCAGTTTGTGATCTTGGTATTTCTATGTAGTAACCGTGCACCCGATTGAATTTCACTTTTAATCCGCGAATCGCTGAATTTGCCTGCTCCTTCTTCTCGAATTCAAGCAAACACGCGGTACTTGAGGATTGCAATTCTCGGAGTTCATCAAGTTCCGGGTCGAATCCGGTACGGATCACTCCGCCATCACGTAATTGTGCTGGAGGTTCGTCGTCAATGGCCTGATCCAGCAGCGCGAGTGTTTCTGGTTCAGGGCCCGCCAAGCTGGTAATCTGTTTCAGTCGATCACTGCCGTAATTCCTGAGTCGATCAACCAGTTTCGGTAACGCGCGGTAACCATGTCTCAGTCTGACCAAGTCAAACGGCTTTGCTGAGCCTATGGCTACTCGTGACAGTATCCTCTCTAGATCGCCGATTAGCCGGAGGTGCTCATAGATTTCAGTGGTACGATGGTCGAGGAGTTCGCCGACTGAGTCATTCCTAATGTTAAGCCCATTACGATCTTTTATAGGTCGGGTTATCCAGCGGCGGAGTTGGCGGCTGCCCATGCTGGTTGCACAACGGTCAAATAACTGGAGAAGTGAATCGCTGCCGGTCCCATGGGATTTTTCAACTTCCAAATTTCGACGTGTTGAGGCATCGAGCAGCACATGATTGGAGTAGTTCTCAATTTTCAAGCCATCAACATGCACCAACGCATTTTCATGGACATCTCGCACGTATTGCACCAACGCGCCGGCAGCTGACGTTGCAGTCGGGTAATCACTGCAACCAAAAGGTTTCAAATCATGAGTACCAAAGACATCACACAAACGTTCACTGGCGCGGCCTATTTCATAATACCAAGCGGGGACCTTGCAGGACGATATTGACTTGATCTGAGGGTAGAGATCGGGATCTGCATCGTCTGGGTATAACAATTCAGCTGGCGCCAAGCGTTCAAGCTCGTTGCGTAATTCCGTGGTGTCTGGTAGGTCAGAGGCGTAGAAACGTCCGCTTGAGACTTCCAGTACGGCCAATCCATATATGGACCCGTTAACATAGACCGCGGCAATGCTGTTTTCCTGACGTTCATCAAGCAGGTTCTCGTCAGTCAGTGTGCCCGGGGTGATGATGCGGACAACTTTTCGATCCACGGGGCCTTTACTTTTGCCGGGAACACCAACTTGCTCACAGATGGCGACAGGCTCTCGTTCACGAAGCAGGCGAGCTAGGTACTGATCGACGCTGTGGGCGGGCACGCCGGCCATGGGAATGGGCTTACCTGCGGATTGGCCGCGGGTTGTTAGCGTAATATCGAGCAGTCGGGATGCTTTCTCTGCGTCTGCATAGAACAGTTCGTAAAACTCACCCATACGGTAAAACACCAGTGTATCGGGGTGTAGCGACTTGATGTCCAGATACTGACGCATCATAGGAGTATGCGTGGTCCGGGTCGTGTCGCTAGCCTTTGTCATTGGGCAGTATATGGAGTTAAGGTTTTCAGCAATTCGTCAAATACTCGGGCATTACCGGCCGCTACATTTCCAGTTTCAAGAAAATTCTGCCCACCCTCCATGTCAGCCACCAAGCCACCAGCTTCACGAATCAGCAGTGCACCTGCCGCGCAGTCCCACGGTTGCAATCCAAACTCCCAGAACCCATCGAGTCGCCCAGCTGCAACATAAGCAAGATCCAATGCTGCCGAACCTGCACGTCGAACGCCGGACGTTTTCATGGTTAGCTTGCGAAAAGTCTTCATCCAGTGATCAAACTTGTCGAGTTCACGGAAAGGAAACCCAGTACCGAGTAGACATTGATCGAGTCGGTTAACGGAACTGACGCGTATTCGCCGTTCGTTAAGTTGTGCGCCCTGGCCTCGGCTCGATGTAAACAGCTCATTTCGCAGTGGATCGTATACAACACCGTGTTCAATAGTCTGGCCGTGGAGTACGGCAATAGAGACAGAAAACTGGGGAAAGCCATGAAGGAAATTAGTGGTACCGTCCAATGGGTCGATGACCCAGGTGTAGTCGCCTCCTTCGCGCCTGCCGCTTTCCTCGGCAAGGACGCCATGTTCTGGATAGGCGGTGGTCAGAATATCTAGTGCCGCTTCCTCGGCTTCGGTATCGGCCTGGCTGACAAAGTCGTTTCGGCCCTTAGCGGTTATTTCGAGGCGATCAAGCCGACCGTAGTGCATTAAAATAATGCGACCGGATTGTCGGGCTGCCCGGATGGCAGTGTTGAGCATGGGATGCATGGATTGGTTTCCTTCGATTGCTGATTGGTTCATGCACTCAGCAATACCGGATATGAGAACCGATTGTTCCTGGTGCACACAGGATAACGGATTGTAACCTTGGCGGTATATGTGTTGGACACCAAAAGAGGTGGTATATGGCACTCGAGGGGATAAGAATCGTTCTGGTGAACACGACTCACCCCGGTAACATCGGTGGCGCCGCCCGAGCGATGGCGAACATGGGGTTGAATCATCTTTACCTGGTTGGGCCACAGAGATTTCCATCTACCGAGGCTACGGTTCGCGCGGCGGGGGCCAGTCATCTACTCGAACGAGCAATAGTCTGCGAAAGCCTGGATGATGCAGTGGGCGACTGCGGGCTTGTGGTAGGCACGACTGCGAGGCAACGATCGGTAGGTCCGGTTGAGTTGTCTACCGACGCTGCAATGGCCAAAGTACGTGAGCGGATTTTGACAGATCAAATAGCTTTCGTATTTGGCCGTGAGGCGTCCGGTCTGACTAACAGTGAGCTTGAACGCTGCCAGTATCATGTTCGCATTCCAGTAGAGGAGGAATTTCCATCAATTAATTTGGCGGCGGCAGTGATGATCATAGTATATGAACTTAAAAAAACTCTTGAACCACATACTCACGAAGCTGAATTAGGTTCCCACCATGAGCAACTGGCGACCTCTTCAGAGGTTCAAGGGTTTTATAACCATATGGAAGATATACTTATTGAAACAGGATTCCTAAAAACGCCTTCCCAGAAGCTGTTACGTAAGGTAAAGCGTATATTCAGTCGTACACCGCTGCGCGTAGATGAAGTTAATATTCTGCGCGGTATATTGACATCGATTCACTGTTACCGCGGCAAGGATTAAGGGCCATCGTACCGTCGTTGCATGTTAAACTAGTGGTCAAGGTGCTAAGGAATATTCGGGTCCGAGGCAGACAGTTTCTCAGAAAGAAATGAACTGAATTAGGCTATGGCGATAACATTGACCAAAGCGGCTGCGGGGCGTGTTCGGGAATATCTCAGCGTGCGGGGCTATGGCGAAGGACTTAGGCTGGGTGTAAGAACCACAGGTTGTTCTGGACTAGCCTATGTCGTGGACTATGCCGATAAAATCGATGAAAAGGACAGTATCCACGTGAGCCAAGGGGTTAACGTCATCGTGGATAGTGACAGCATGAAGTACCTCGACGGTACGGAGATAGATTATCAGGTGGACGGGTTGTCAGCGGTTTTCAAGTTCAAAAACCCAAATGCAAAAGACGAATGTGGCTGTGGCGAGAGCTTTACAGTCGACTGACCCCAGGATCCGCTCCGAATGTTTCAGTTGAGGGCGCCGCGGCGCCCTTTCTCTTTACGGTATGACTGCCATGATGACATTGGTTGAATCTACGGTGCCTGAGGGGGTAAGTGGGGCTGGTCGCCGCGCGGCTGTGAAGACATTAGGTTGCAAAATCAATGTTTACGAATCCAATATTATTTCCCAGCAGCTGATTCGTGATCACTGGACAATGGTAGATTCAAGCCAGGAAGCCGACTTGTATGTCATTAATTCCTGCACGGTAACTCAAGAAGCCGATCGACAGACCCGTCAAGAGATCCGACGGGCGCTGCGGCGCAACCCCAGTGCTAAAGTTGTTGTAACAGGATGTTACGCCCAACTCGTTCCAAACGAACTCACTGAAATCGACGGCGTCGATCTAGTCGTGGGGAACGATGCAAAATTCAGTATCGCCGAGATTTTGCGTACAAGCTCAGTAAGTGATCTGCAAGGTCAGGCAACCAAATATTCTGATGACACTCTGGGTGACAGGTCTTGCCCGCCGCCGGAATTGGTGACTCGTTATGATGGCCAGACAAGGGCTTTTGTTCAGGTGCAGCAGGGGTGTGATCATTCATGCACTTTTTGCGTCATTCATAAAGCGCGCGGTCCCAGTCGTTCATTTAAGGTTTCCGCTGTACTTAGGCAGGCCGAGAAACTCATATCGCAGGGGCACCGTGAAATCGTAATTTGTGGTATTGACCTGGGCTCATTTCGTGTTTCAGAGGCAAAAGATCCGACTGAAGTTCAAATTTCTGGACTGGTGAGTCTCCTCAAGAAAATAGATGATTTGAGTGGTGAGTTTAGGATTCGACTTAGCTCGATCGATCCCCATCATATTACGGATGAACTGTTAGAACTGTTGTCGTCCGGTGGCAAATTTTGCCCCTATCTTCACGTATCGGTCCAAAGCGCCAGTACGTTGATTCTCAAGCGTATGAAGCGGCGTTATAGTCGAGAACAGTTGTACGAGCGTGTAACGAAAGCGCAAGAAAGGGTGCCAGAACTGGTAGTAGGCGCAGATATTATGGTCGGATTCCCAACCGAATCGGATGAACAGTTTCGGGATACCCTCACCGCGGTAAAGGATTTACAGATCGTCTATCCTCATGTGTTTCCCTTTTCCCTTCGTGACGGTGCTCCCGCATCACGTATTCCTGCCCAGGTGCCTCGCGCAATCCAGCGTGAGCGCGCAAGTTCGATTAGGGCAGAAAGTGCGAAATGGCGTCATCGCGCACTCCGTTCGTGGCTTGGTCGCTCGGGCGAGGTTCTGATTGAGCGTTCATCGTACCCGTCAGCGCCCGGTTATAACGCTCGTTTGGCCAACTATATGCCCGTTAAAGTGAATGTCAGGGCTGGTGACGTCGGTCAATTTGTTAAAGTTAAAGTCATTGCCGTTCAAGCCGATACTTTGATTGCCGAGGTTATGTTTAGCTAATAAAATTAGAGGGTTACGCGATACTGGAAGTAAGCTACGCTGACAGCTTCTGGTTTTGTACTGCCTGTCGAAGAGCTTGGATGAAAGTCCAAATTAGTCTGTTAACACAATTCACCCCACCAAACTGGAGTATTCAATGAGCGTTGAACAGACCCTGTCCATTATAAAACCTGATGCCGTTGGTAAGAATGTAATCGGCAAGATTATGGATCGTTTTGAATCTGCAGGACTCAAGATTGCTGCCTGTCAGATGATGCATTTAAGTCGTGAGCAGGCAGAGGACTTTTATGCTGTCCATAAGGACAAACCATTTTATGCCGAACTGGTTGAGTACATGATTTCGGGTCCGGTTATTGTGCAAGTTTTAGAGGGTGAAGAGGCTATCCAGAGAAACCGCGATGTGATGGGTGCCACTAATCCAGCAGAGGCTGCGCCTGGAACGATACGTGCTGACTTTGCAACGTCAGTACAGGCAAATGCTGTTCATGGGTCTGACGGGCCAACTACAGCACAACAGGAGATCAGTTACTTTTTTGATCCGGCTAACATTTGCAGTCGTAAATGAGGTGTAATGACATTGTCTGAGCGCCAAAACCTGATCGGCCTGACTCGTATCGAGATGCAGAGTTTCTTCGCCAGTTTAGGTGTTCGTGAGTTTCATGCCCGCCAGGTGTTGCAATGGATTTATCAGCGCGGGATAAACAACTTTTCTCAAATGACCGATTTGAGTAAGACTTTTCGAGATCAGCTGCAGCAACTGGCGCAGGTTAGCGTTCCTGAAACACTCACAGTCCGGGAATCTTCAGACGGTACTCGAAAATGGTTGCTACGGCTTGAGGATGATAATTGTATCGAGACCGTGTTCATCCCCGAAGAAGACCGTGGAACGTTATGTGTGTCTGCCCAAGTGGGCTGCTCGCTTAACTGCACGTTCTGTGCCACCGCGAGGCAAGGGTTTAGTCGAAATCTCACCACTGCCGAGATCATTGGCCAACTGCTGGCCGTGAAGAACGACTTGCAGGCATTCGGCTACGGGGATAGGCCAATCACCAATGTTGTGATGATGGGAATGGGCGAGCCTTTGTTGAATTACGATGCGGTCGTTGCCGCGTTGCATTTAATGCTGGATGACTTATCTTTTGGCATGTCTCGCAGACGAGTCACGTTAAGTACGGCCGGCGTCGTCCCTGCGATGGAACGGCTTGCTTTGGATTGTCCCGTGAGCCTGGCCGTGTCGTTGCATGCAACAAATAACGACCTTCGCGACGAACTGGTTCCGCTGAATAGAAAATACCCGATAGAAACGCTTTTACAGGCTTGTCATCGATATGTAGCCGGTGAGAATAAACGTCACATCACTTTCGAATATGTCATGCTTAAAGGCATCAACGACTCAAAAGGAGAGGCACAAACACTCGCCCGTTTGTTGTCTGGGTTGCCAGCAAAAGTTAATCTTATTCCATTCAATAAGTCGCCTGGAATAGAGTATGAATGCAGCGATCAAAGTACAATAGACACTTTCCGGGAGGTTTTATTGTCCTCTGGTCTGATGACGGTCACACGACGCACTCGGGGTAAAGATATCGAGGCTGCCTGTGGGCAGCTCGCCGGTCGTTTCGCCGATCGAACCCGAAGACGTTGGAAATTTGAACAGGCGATCGCGCCGTGTTGAAGTTAATCGTTGCAGTATTCATTGTAATCCTCCCCCTCGCAGGTTGTGTTACTGACGACCAAGGAGCGAAAACGTGGAGCGTGCCCCAACGAGTCGATCTTCATACTCGGCTGGGCCTTGCATATCTCCAACAGGGGCGGTTGGCTGCGGCACAGGAGGCGCTGGAATTTGCGCTGGCACTTGGTCCGGATAACTCAAGTGCCCACCATGCAATGGCCTTGCTGAAGTCGAAACTCGGACATCCAGCAATGGCCCGTGAACATTATGAGCGAGCAATTGTTGCTGACCCGGGCAATTATCTGGTCAGAAATGATTTCGGTAGTCATCTATGTGCGTTGGGACTTCATTTGGAGGGTATAGACCAACTGACAGTCGCGGTGAATGATCCATTCAATCCCAGCCGGTATATCAGTCACTATCGGATTGGCGTTTGTATGAATCTAAGTGGTCGACTTGAGAAGGCGTACGCGCATCTCAATAAGGCTTTACGGGCTCAGCCATCAAGTGGACCTGTATTGTATGAGGCTGCCGACGTGAGCTTTAGGCTGGGCCGACACCTTCCGGCGCGTGGCTTGCTGGAACGGTATTTTGAACAAGGTAATCCCACCCC
>LUSG01000267.1 GCA_001629395.1 Gammaproteobacteria bacterium REDSEA-S15_B12
GGTACGATCTGGGCACCAGACTCCGCAACCAGTTTTCGCAGTAATCCTCCGAGCATGACCAGTGGTTCTTTGTTCGCAATTAGGACCTTCTTTCCGGCCTTAATTGCAGACACTGTCGAAGCGAACCCCGCGGCACCGGCAATTCCAGCAATAACAATATCGACCTCGTCAGCAGCGGCTATAGTGTTGATTCCTTGATCTCCCTCCAGCAACACTACTGAGTCAAAACCATCGGTCAGGAATTCAGCCACATCACCTATAATTTCAGAAGAAACCGCAACCGTTTTCGGCCGGTATTTTTTGATCATCGCACAGCAATTTTCTGTGCGCGTATGACTGGTCAAACCCCAGATGGCAAATCGATCGGGATGTTTTTCGATAACTTCTAGTGCGCTTGTACCGATAGAGCCTGTAGCGCCAAGAATTGCGACGTTTCTTATCATTCCACTACAACGCTACAGTTGCGCCTTTTTCGCACAAAAATACCCAACTACCGAATATAGGCGCCGCACATAATAGACTATCAATCCGGTCAAGTACCCCACCATGGCCAGGCACAAGTGTGCCACTGTCTTTCTGATGTGCTGAACGTTTTACAGCACTCTCTACCAGATCACCGATGACTGCCATTACAGCAACCGATGCAGCGATTAAGCACCAAAATTTAAACCCAATAATCCCAACATTATTATTTTCCATCAGGACAGAAAAGAAGATGATCCCCGTTCCAATAGCGCCCACTATACCACCCAGGGTGCCCTCCAGTGTTTTTCCAGGACTGATGCTCGGCGCCAATTTCCTGCGCCCAAATCGCTTACCCACTGCATAAGCAAATGTGTCCGTACCCCAAACAACAACGCAGATCATCAAAACCAAAAACCGACCCTGATCAAGGCTCTGCTGAATAGCGAACAAAACAACTGGCCCCGGGACGAGCAGCATCAATCCAAGAAGGAGTCCCGAACGGATCTGTACTCTAGATCGTCGATATATCTGGAACAAGACACTGACGCCCAACCCCATCCAAACCACAGATGCTCCTACCGTCAGCGGTACCCAACTGGGTTCATACAATGTGCACCCAAGCAAAAGAAGAGCGACCCCAGCGCAATATCCACCCCGCACTACCGGGGACAACCCACCTGGGATCAATCGGCACCATTCCCACGCGGCCAATGCACTGACAGCTACCAGATATCCGGTAAACACGGCCCCTGGCAGCCAAAGAATAACTGTAACAGTGAACGCTGCCAGCACTGTTGCTGTTGCTATCCGTGTTTTCATTCTATAGGCTCAGCGGCACAGTCTTGTGCCGTCAGGTAACCCAGAACAACCCGCCCTCAGCTCAGGTCGTCTTTGTGGGCACCCCAGTTAAATACCAGTTAGGAGGCCCTGACCTGTTCTTGAGTATTGCCAAATCTTCTTTGCCGCGTGCCGTACCAATTTAGGGCCTTAATAAAATCACCTTCGCTGAAGTCGGGCCAGAGAACTTCAGAAAAATACAGTTCAGTATAGGCGAGCTGCCAGAGTAAAAAATTGCTGATTCGATTTTCTCCTCCAGTGCGGATACACAAGTCCGGATTGGGTAGTGTCGACGTGCTGAGTGCTTCGGCGACACTCCTTTCATCAATAGCATCTGAAGAAAGTTTTCCTTCAACCACCTTCATAGCCAGCCTGCGACAGGCAGAGACAATGTCCCAGCGACCACCATAATTTACCGCAATGACCAATTCGAGCTTGTGGTTGCCGGCAGTTTCGCGCTCCGTACGCTGCACCAAGTCTAGGACATCGGGCCCAAACGGCTCTAAATCACCGATAACACGAAGCCTGACCCCGTTGCTCACCAAACTGTCCGCTTCAGCCATAAGGCTGGAAAACAACAGCTGTTTTAGCCCGCTGACTTCTGCTGGTGGCCGACGCCAGTTCTCACTGCTGAAAGCGAATAAAGTCAGTATTGAAACGCCATGCTTTCCGCAGCATTCTATGATATGGCGTAGCGCCTCTACCCCCTTTTTGTGGCCGAAAATTCTGGGCTGTTTCCTTTGGAGCGCCCAACGGCCGTTCCCATCCATAACGATCGCGACGTGGTATGGTACCTCACACAGATCTTGGCCTTGCATAAGATCAACTATATAGGGCTGAATATTTGGCGAGATAATACAGCTAATCAGACTTTAGTTTTACTAAACTTCCATGATCTCAGCTTCTTTCTCTTTGATCAGTGCATCGATTTCCGCCGTGTACTGATCCGTAAGCGACTGTATCTGCTCTACTCCTTTTTTTTCGTCATCCTGGCCTATGTCCTTGCTTTTGACCAAGTCGCGGGCATGACTTATCGCGTCTCGTCTTATATTTCGAACGGCAACTTTTCCATTCTCTCCCTCAGTCCGTACCAGCTTAGTCATTTCCCGGCGCCTTTCCTCTGTTAGGGCTGGAATTGGGATGCGCACAACCTCGCCAGCCGTAACAGGATTTAGCCCTAACTGCGACTCCAGAATAGCCTTCTCAATCGTTGGCACCATGTTTTTTTCCCAAGCCTGCACTGACAAGGTACGAGCATCAGACACACTGATTGTTGCTGCCTGATTAAGCGGTACGTCGTTGCCGTAATAACTCACCACAACATGATCCAGTAGACCTGGGGTGGCTCGCCCAGTACGGATTTTTGCCAATTCAACCTTGACTGTAGCGATGCTCTTCTTCATGCGAGTTTTGGTGTCTGCCATGATTTCATTGATCATCGTCTCTCTCCGTTTTTAACCAACTATTCCTAGGTTATCTGCACACTTCTAGTAGCATGAATCAATATTTTAATACTGTCCAAGTAGAATAGCAGGCAGGATTTCGACCTCTAGAATATTTGATTTAATTCAGCACATTACGACTCAATACAGGAACAATCCCATAGATCCTGTGACAATTCTATTACGGACCTAGAAAAACCGGTTCTGGCTGGAGGTGGAACCGAATCCAGTTATGCAGAGGGGATTGTGTGACCGAATGACATTGGAACTCAGGCCTGGAACGACGTTGAGTTGATGATTCTTGTTAGTGTTGGTTAACTGTTACTTTGATCGCGCTTATCTGAGCAAACAGAATCAATCCGATAATGTTACCGGGCAATATCTATCGTTTGCATTATGTCGTCACACATAATCTTATCCACGACTAGCTTGTGCCATCACTTCAGCGACGAAATCATCATTTCTTTTTTCGAGTCCCTCGCCAACCTCATATCGTAGCATCTCACATACCTTTGCCTCAGTTCGCGCGACAAGATCACCAACTGTTATATCTGGATCTTTTACATAAGCCTGCCCCAACAACGTATTTTCCTTTATAAACCTTTTTAACTTCCCGTCGACCATGCGCGCAACTATGTCGTCAGATTTGCCGCTTTCTTTCGCCTGCGCAATAAATATTGACCGCTCTGCATCGATAACTTCCTCAGGAACATCATCCTCGGCGACACAAATTGGTCGACTGGCTGCAATATGCATTGCGATATCTTTACCCAGATCCACATCACACTTATCAATGGAGACCAACACACCGATTTTTCCTCCGTGGAGGTAACCAGCCACCAGACCGTCGGAAGACCTCAATCTATCGAAACGACGTACAGACACATTTTCACCGATTTTGGAGATCAACTCCTGGCGTGCCTGATTGACAGAAATACCTGGACGAAGCTCAGATTCTTCCAGTTCTTCCATCGTATCTTGATCACCTGCAAGCAAAGACTGGGCAACCGCGGTTGCATATTCTTTAAACGAGTTATCTTTAGCCACAAAGTCGGTTTCGCAATTAACCTCAACCAACACACTCGAAGATCGATCTTCCGACACAAGCTGGACGATTATTCCTTCAGCCGCGATACGTCCCGACTTCTTTTCTGCACTTGCAACGCCTAACGTTCGTAATAGTTCGATACCCTGATCAATGTCACCGTTCGTTTGGGTGAGGGCTTTTTTGCAGTCCATCATCCCTGCACCGGTACGTTCACGCAATTCTTTGACCAAGGCGGCTGATATAGTCATGTAATGGTCCTCATCGGCTCCCTGTGTTTATCCATCATCACTTTTTTCGCTATCCTCTAACGGTGCATCTTCTCCAGTTACGTCGGGTGCCGTCTCGGCAGCTTCTTCGGAGGCAACAGGAACATCTGGAACGTCAACCGGATCTACCGAAGCAACGCCAGTTGTCTCTACGGTTTCAGAAACCTCTACATAATCGGAATACTTCTTGCCTCCAAAACAGCATCAGCAGCATGAGAAAGATAAAGGCGCACCGCTCTTATCGCATCATCGTTACCAGGAATGGGATAATCGATTCCCTCTGGTGAACTGTTGGTGTCAACAATACCGACTACCGGAATCTTCAACTTTTTAGCTTCGGCAACTGCAATTTTCTCGTGGTCGACATCGATAACAAATATACAATCTGGTAGGGCCGTCATGTCACGTATACCAGAAAGACTACGGTCTAGTTTATTTCGCTCTCGCTCCAGATTGAGCGCTTCTTTCTTGCTTAGCCGGTCTATGGCACCACTGGTATTTAATTCATCAAGCTCAATCAACCTCGCTATAGAGTTCTTGACTGTCTTAAAATTGGTCAACATGCCACCGAGCCAGCGGTGATCTACGAAGGGGCAACCGCATCGTTCAGCATGCTCCCGAACCAGTTTACTCGCCTGGCGTTTTGTCCCAACGAACAACACCGTTCCTTTTGCAGCAGTAACGCTCCCTAAAAAGTTCATCGCCTCTTGAAATAAAGGTAACGTAGCTTCCAAATTGATGATATGAATTTTGTTGCGGCTACCGAAGATGTAAGGTGCCATCTTTGGTGACCAATAACGGGTCTGGTGGCCAAAATGAACGCCAGCTTCCAACATCTGACGCATGTTAATGTCTGCCATGTGAGCTCCTTCGGGTTAAGTTTGGGGGCGGGATTCTATCCGAACAGTCTGGAAATCGCCAGTGTTTGATGTTTGTGCATCATACATACTGTCCAGATATGGCTTTGACACAGGACTTTAGGGCACGTCTGACAAAATGTTCGTGTAGGATAGGCTACCCTGAAATAAGCGAAATATCCGTGTTCCATGACCGTAACGATAAAAACTGCCGCTGAATTGGCCAAGATGCGGGTAGCCGGCCAACTAACCAAACAAGTGTTAGATATGGTCACGCCTCACGTGGTGGCTGGAATCACCACGGGTGAGCTAGATCAAATTTGTCACCGATACATCGTCGATGACCTCGGTGCTATACCAGCTCCGTTAAACTATAGGGGATTTCCCAAATCGATCTGTACAAGTGTGAATCACGTGGTCTGCCACGGTATTCCAGGAAAAAGAAAACTCAAATCCGGCGATATCATTAACATCGATGTCACCGTAATAAAGGATGGCTACCATGGGGACGCCAGCAGAATGTTTGCAATTGGCGACGTCTCAATTCGAGCTCAACGTCTGATAAATATTACTCGTGAGTGTCTTGAAACGGCTATTCGTCTTGTACGCCCTGGCACCCGACTTGGAGACATCGGCGCTGCGATTCAACAACATGCTGAAGGTAACGGGTTTTCAGTTGTCCGCGAATACTGTGGCCACGGCATTGGGCGGGTATTTCATGAAGACCCGCAGGTACTGCATTACGGCACGTTTGGCAGTGGCTTGGAACTTTCGCCTGGAATGACCTTTACAATCGAACCAATGGTCAATGCGGGGAAAAAAGAAACCCGCCTACTTCCGGACGACTGGACCGTTGTTACCAGAGATCATAGTCTAAGTGCACAGTGGGAACATACTATAGGGGTCACTGAAGACGGTCATGAGATACTAACAAGCTAACCGTCTCAACCGGTCTGAATAATGTGGTTATCACGTAACCGTATCCTGGATACCCGGGTCCTGCACCAGTTGATGGAGGATTCCAATAGAGTTAGCCTAGTCAAAACACTGCTGCTTGAGAGTAACGGTGTATTAAGAAACTATCACCTAGGTGGTGCTCCTTCACAGGATATCGTCACTGCTCACGCCTGGTTTGTAGATCAGGTAATCAAAGCTATCTGGGAACATCATGCTCCTTCGGTGGAAAAAGGTCGCTCCGTCGCACTCATTGCCGTTGGGGGCTATGGTAGGTCTGAGCTTCATCCAGGATCGGACATCGATTTACTGGTGCTCTTTCAAAAAGCACCCACTAAAACACAGCGACAAAACACTGAATCGCTAATTCGAACACTCTGGGATGTCGGACTTACAATCGGCCATAGCGTTCGCACACTTCGAGATTGCACCTCCCAGTCACGTAATGATGTGACTGTAATGACCAACTTGTTGGAATCGAGGGTACTTGCCGGCGATGCTGAATTACTGAGCCAGCTCAAATTACAAACCGGTGTCGACCTGATGTGGCCAGCTGCAAAGTATCTAGAAGCCAAGATCGAAGAGCAGTCAGCCCGCCACCTACGCTACGATGACACTGCCTATAACCTCGAGCCACAAATCAAAGAAGGACCGGGTGGATTAAGAGATCTCCAGACCATTGGCTGGGTTGCTCACCGGGTACTTGGCCAGCAGGGACTCCGCTACCTTATTTCTTACAATTATCTAACCGAGCAAGAATATCGAGACCTGATCAGAGGGAGGAACTTTCTGTGGAAGATTCGCACTGCAT
Organism: Gammaproteobacteria bacterium REDSEA-S15_B12; assembly: GCA_001629395.1. Taxonomy (GTDB): domain Bacteria; phylum Pseudomonadota; class Gammaproteobacteria; order Arenicellales; family UBA868; genus REDSEA-S09-B13. Next base: position 6,681 of record LUSG01000267.1, read on the forward strand.
TGCACTTCGCGTCGGGTCGAGCTGAAGACCGGCTTCTTTTCGATTACCAACGCGAGATCGCCAAGCAATTTGGCTATAAAGACACAACAACGCTAGCAGTCGAGAAACTCATGAAACGGTATTACCGAACAGCCGGGGAAATTCGACTACTCAATACGACTGTACTGCAGCAACTACAAGCGGTCACGAAACCTAAAACAAAGGGCCGAAAGAGTAGAACTGTTGACCTAAATCGACGTTTTTACATGAGGAACGGGGTTATTGAAATACGCAATCCCAACGTATTTCAAACATCACCTTTTGCCCTCCTGGAGATTTTCTTACTTTTACAACAGCACCCAGACCTCAAAGGCATTGGAGTAGACACTATCAGGTCAATTCGTAAGAATCTTTTCCGAATAGATGCCGGATTCCGCCAAGACCTTCGATGTAGGAGTCTATTTATGGAAATTCTGAAAGCTCCACTTGGACAGACACGGGCACTCCGCCAAATGAATGCATACGGCATTTTAGGAGCTTACATACCCCAATTCGGCCGAATCATAGGCCAGATGCAACATGACCTATTCCATGTCTATACAGTCGACGCACATCTCCTCTTTGTCGTACGAAACCTTCGACGCCTTGAGATGCCCGAACACGACGCCGAGTATCCGGCAGAGAGTCAGTTGATGCGCACCATTTTCAAGCGCCATCGCCTTTTTATAGCTGCACTGTTTCACGACATTTCAAAGGGACAAGGAGGCGACCACTCCAAGCTGGGCGAATCCGAAACTTATCGGTTTTGCAGAAAACACAGGATGAGCGATTATGACTGTCATTTCGTTTCATGGCTGGTCCGTCACCATCTCACCATGTCATGGATAGCTCAACGCGAAGATACCTCAGATGTTGGTGTAATAGATGACTTTGCGCGCCTGGTCGGAGATCAGGAACACTTGGACAATCTTTATCTACTTACGGTAGCTGATATACGAGGCACCAGTCCTCATGTATGGAACGACTGGAAGGCAAAACTTCTAAGTGACCTATACGACCTAACGACACAGGCTCTTCGTCGGGACATTGGGTCACCGCTATTAGCATCAGAAAGAATAGAAGACCTGAAAAATGACTCGTTGATTTATCTGAAGGAGGTGTCAATCAAGCAAGAAATGGCAGAAAGTGTATGGTCGGTAATGGACGACGAGTATTTTCTTCGGAATTCTCCATCGGCTATTGCCTGGCACACCCGCCTCCTGGCATCAACCCCTATCGCGTCCCTGCCAATAGTGGATACGATAAGTAATAGTAAATCTGGTACTACTGAGGTGTTTGTCTGTGCTCCTGACTCGGAGCATTTACTGTGTAATGTGACTGCGGGTTTTGATCGAGAAAATCTAAATATTGTCGATGCTCGTGTGCACCGCACCTTTTCTAGCTTGGTTGTGATGACATTTGTTGTGTTGAATGTTGGTCGTAACAAACCCACGAAAAGCAGCCTGAATTCTACAAAACAGTCTTTGAGAGCGCAGATAATAGATCCAAAGCCTGGGAAAGACCCCCAACGAACTCGACTTTCTCGCTCCCTGCTGAATTTCCCTATTGATACAAGGGTGACATTTCCCAAGCCAAAAGATCAAAACAAAACGATTATGGTAATCACTGCCCAAGACCGGCCTGGGTTACTCCATCAAGTTGCAAAAGCATTTATTGAATGTAAAACACATCTGGTGAGCGCTAAAATCAGCACCTTCGGTGAAAGAGTGGAAGATATATTTTACATTACGGACCGTGACGGCCAGCCGATAAACAACTCGAAAGAAAGAAAGAAAATCGCAAAAACCGTTTGTGCCGCATTGCCTTCCTAACGCCTTGATTTCCTTTAAACAATCGACATTATGAATACTATTAAAGAAACTATTGTTGCGGCATACGAGAATCGCGAGTCGTTGACTCGTTCTTCAGCCAGTGCCGAACTGATCCAAGCAGTACAAGATGCGCTTAAACTCCTAGATAACGGTGACGCCAGAGTCGCTGAACCAACAACTACCGGTTGGGTGGTGAATGACTGGCTCAAGAAAGCGGTATTGTTGTCATTCATGCTTGGCGAAAATAGAGTATTAGAATCTGGGGACACCAAGTACTATGACAAGGTTGCCGGCAAGTTCGACAGTTACGACGATAGTCGATTTCAAACTGGTGGATACCGTGTTGTACCGCCAGCCATGGTTCGCCACGGTGCTTATCTCGCACCCAATGTCATTCTCATGCCGAGCTATGTCAATATTGGAGCCTACGTAGGGGAAGGTACAATGGTCGATACGTGGGCAACGGTTGGCTCTTGTGCCCAGATCGGAAAGAACGTCCACCTGTCGGGAGGTGTGGGTATCGGCGGGGTCCTTGAACCTCTTCAAGCTTCCCCTACCATTATTGAAGACAATTGCTTTATCGGGGCCCGCAGCGAAATTGTTGAAGGGGTGATTGTTGAAGAAGGCTCTGTAGTCTCAATGGGCGTATATATTGGCCAGAGTACCAGGATTTTGGATCGTGCAAATGGGAACGTCAGCTATGGAAGAATCCCCCGAGGTTCTGTTGTGGTATCTGGAACAATGCCAGCAAAAGATAACTCACACAGCTTGTATTGCGCTGTAATCGTCAAAAAGGTGGATGAGAAAACACGATCGAAAGTCGGGATTAACGAGTTGCTACGCGATATCTAAGTCAATGGAGCAGTTCCAACAACTCACCGACATTCTTTATTGGAACAACTTCTAGCGTCTCGGGACCATGAGTCGCTTGGTTCGCTTGCGGGATTATGGCTTGTCTGAACCCGAGTTTTTTTGCCTCTTTAAGTCGCTCTTGGCCTCGTTGAACCGGCCTGATCTCACCAGACAACCCTATCTCGCCAAAACATACCGTGCCAGCTGGTAACGTTTTGTCAAAATGGCTAGACAAAACCGCTAGAGCTATAGCAACATCTGTGGCTGTTTCTGATAATTTCATCCCCCCCGCAACATTCACGTAGACATCCCTGTTCCCCAAGTTAACACCAGCATGCCTGCTCAACACAGCCAGCAACATGTTAATTCGGCCACCATCAAGACCTATGGCCAGTCTACGAGGGGCTGCAAGCACAGTGTCATCGACTAACGCTTGAAGCTCAACCAGCAACGGGCGCGAACCCTCCTGTGCGACCAGGACGACACTCCCGGGCTTATCTGTGTTATCTGAAGACAGTAACATGGATGATGGATTCTCTACCCCCCTTAGACCTGAATCAGTCATTACAAATACGCCTATCTCATTTACGGCGCCAAATCTATTCTTGAATGCCCTGACCAGTCGTAAACGACTGTCCGCATCTCCTTCAAAGTACAACACGGTGTCGACTATATGCTCAAGTAATTTAGGACCAGCAAGCACACCATCCTTTGTTATATGCCCTATCATAAGTATTGCGGTATTTGTCGATTTGGCAAACCTCACCAGTCGATCTGCACAAGCTCGTACTTGACTGATACTGCCTGGCGCAGATTCTTGTTCTGTGGAAAACAGGGTTTGGATGGAGTCAATCACAACGAGTTTAGGGTCTGCTGACTTAGCAACATGTAGAACCGATTCGAGTTCCGAGGTAGCTATGATCTTGATGTTTGAGCTCCCTATCTTTGTACGACCTGCCCTTAAGGCGAGTTGCTGCAATGACTCTTCACCCGTGGTATAAAGAACCGAATCGGCAATCGAAAGACTACCAGCACATTGGAGGGCTAAAGTGCTCTTTCCTATTCCTGGTTCGCCTCCAAGCAGTGTTACTGCCCCTTCTACGAACCCACCGCCAAGGACCCGATCGAACTCCGCGGAACCTGTCGACATCCGGGCAACGCGTGCCACTTGAATGCTCGCCAGATCTACTGGAACATTGCCTGTCGGGTCGGTGTCATGAATTGATCTAGCTGACAGGGCAACCTTGGTTTCTGATAAAGAATTCCATAATCCGCATTCATTACACTGACCAGCCCATTTCGGATGCTTAGTGCCACACGAGCTACAGATATAAGCAATCTTCCCTTTCGCTGGCATTACTCCAGTATTTCCCTATAAACACGAATGAAACAATTTGATTTATGGCGACGATATAGCACTTGCCTCGGTCCAGCGCTTAGGTCCAACAGAACTTCCCGCAGGTCAATACAAAGGCTCAGAAAATGCAGAAACATAGTTCTCAAACCGCGTGTACTCACCCAAGAATGTTAGACGAACGGTTCCCGTGGGGCC
>LUSG01000268.1 GCA_001629395.1 Gammaproteobacteria bacterium REDSEA-S15_B12
GGTATAGACCGTTCCTTCCGCAATTGGAACGGTGTAGGCGTACTTAACGACTCTTTCAGGTCGAATGCTCACACTGGTCGCAACAAAATCAAATTTCCCAGCCAATACACCTGGCAAAATTCCCTGCCACGGCAAGTCAAGTTGATTTAGCTCAACGCCTAAATCAGCAATTATGTAATCGAGAATATCTTTTCCGTATCCAACAATCTTGCCATCCTTAATAAATTCAAATGGTGGGAACGCCGCTTCAGTGCCGACAGTCGTTTTACCCGTCCGTTTGATTTTTTCAAGTGTTGTCTCTGCCGATGCGGTTCCGACAAATGCAAACAAACCCAGAACGGCTGCAACCAATATGGTTTTACTACTGAATACACCCCATCTCTTCCTAATGTTACTCATCGTATTCTCCTGTTGTGTGTTGATTTGTGGTGATAAGTCATACTCGGTTCCTGTGCGTGACATATATCACAAAACTTAGGCATGCCACCAGCCTGGAATTGATTGTCCATGGAGCATAGGCTCAGTAATTGAAATGGCCATTATCCGACTGTATTTCCAGCCTTAACTTTACTCTGGTATCAGAAACTTCAGACCGACCTACGCCCTTGAAATTCCAACACATATTGATAGCCGTTGCTGTAGCAACCATATTCGGCATGGGCGTTGTGATCACAAAACCTGCCCTGGATCATTTCCCACCCATGTTTCTGCTGGGCATGCGTTTTGTATTAAGCGCTGCAATACTGGTTTGGTTCTTCAGACCGCCCTGGGCAGACATGAAGAATATCTTCTTGGCATCGCTGATCGGTTCAACACTGATGTACGGATTGATGTTCAATGGTCTTAAACTGATCGATGCCTCCCTGATGATCATCGTGGTACAACTCCAGGTGCCATTTGCAAGTCTGCTGGCCTGGTTCTCATTCAAAGAGCGGCTGGGCTGGCACCGCGCCCTGGGAATTGTTCTGGCTTTTGCCGGTGTCGCCGTGATTGCGGGTTCGCCAAAGGAAGAGAGCGCCTTGACGGGCATTAGTCTTGTCGTAATGGGCGCGTTTGTCTGGGCACTGGGCCAGATGCTGTTTAAACGCTTGTCCGGTATGGGTGGGCTTCGGCTGATTACCTGGGTTGCGGTAATGGCTGGGCCCCAGCTTCTGCTGTGTTCGTGGCTCCTGGAAGAAGGCCAACTTGAAGCCGTATCCACCGCGACATTCACCCACTGGCTGACTGTGGCCTACCTGGTGTTCGTGCTGACAGTAATCGGCTACAGCTGCTGGTATTTTCTGCTGGCTCGCTACGGCATTAACCAGGTCGTGCCGTTTCTTTTTCTGGAGCCGCTATCCGCGGTGGCGGGTGGGGTATTGTTGCTGGGTGAGGTGTTATCGACGAACCGATTACTCGGCGGTGTTGCGGTACTCTCGGGCGTTGCGCTGATTACTTTTCTGAACCACCCAGACAGAAAACAACACTCTAAGATCACTATCCGGCCCGAATAACAGGGGGCAAGGCGGATTCAGTTATACAACTTCGACACCGAACTGTTCAGCAGTCTCGAACAATACCTCCCAGCAGGTCAGTGCAAATCCCCTTGGCAGGAAAAGCTCAAATCCATGTTCAGAGCGCCATAAGGCGACGGCCACATGATGTAGCGCCGTAGACACCACAGACCCGACAGGACATGTGCCATCCCGCAGGTCCACCGGCAGGTGGCGGTTCAAGCAGGTTGCAGCATCAGAACCACTGACCCGTACGTGGGTTCTCGCATGAGATAAATCGAGTAAACAGCCCTCGTCGGGCGAGAGATCGGCCAACGTTGTTCCGTAGAGCCACCACTTGAGGGGTTCCACACGCAGCAACGCTCCAGCATTGCCCGTACTTGCCTGGCCTGGGCCCGGCGCCGCAGCCAGACCGGCAGCCCGCGCTGCTTCAGCCCCCACTTGCGCGAGTGTCTCAGGCCAAGCCGACACCTGCTGCAGCAATAAATCCGGCATATCGCACAATATCACGCCGGCTTGGCCATCAAAGCCGTGACGACCCCGAGGATAGTGCCCCGCCAACGAAGACACGCGATCAGCCATAAAGCCGCTCTCCATCCGGATCGACCATGTGCGGTGAGACGATCTCAACCGCTACGTCATTTTTTCGTACTGGGTCGGCGGCGACCACTGCCCTACCCCGCCACGCCTCGAGACCCCCAGCAATGAAACCGAGCCCAATCCAGTGGCCCAACTCAGGTGAATGGGTAACGCCTGAGATCCAGCCATCGCCAAAACCTTGAACTGCATCGGCGTCACATAGAATTGCCCCGGCGTTAAAAGTTTCATGTCGATCTCTGGGAAAGATGCCGACTAGCCGATATAAGACTTTTTGGATGATGCCATACGCCCAAGACCGGCATCCTCAATCGTGACCCGCCCGTCCAGTTCAGCACCAGTCACATGGCCTTTTTCGATACGCATCGCACCCAGCGCTTCGAGTCCATATAGACAACCCCCCATCGGTTCAGACACGCCCCACAACAGATCCATCGCTGCAGGTCCATAGTCCGAAGGGGTATACACTTCATACGCCAGCTCACCAGAAAAACTGATTCGGGCGATACGACAGGGAATCTTATCTTTGAGAACTGTCTCGATTACGCCCATAAAGGGGAAGTTTTCATTACTGACACGGGCGGGATCCTCGACACAGGCCTCGAGCACAGTTCGGGAACACGGACCGGCCACTGCGATACCCGCCCATTGTTCCGATACGGAAGTCACGTGAACCTTTAGATCTGACCACCGGGTCTGCAGGAGTTCCTCCAGCCATGCCATAACCGGCGCTGCATGTGCCGTCGTGGTGGTCATAAAATACTCCGTCTCGGATAGTCGCCAGGTGGTGCCATCGTCCATAACCAGGCCATCGTCTCTGAGCATGATCCCGTAACGGGCCTTACCGATCGGTAGCTTGGCGAACGCGTTGGAGTACACCCTATTGAGAAACACGGTCGCGTCGGGTCCCTGGACTGCGATCTTTCCCAATGAGGTCACATCACACAAGCCAACTGTTCTACGGGTTGTCTCAGCCTCACGTACGTAAGCATCAGCAAGCGCCTCGCCTTCACGTGCGAAATACCAGGGCCGCTGCCACAACCCCGCTTCGGTCATGGTACCGGCGTGATCAAGATTCCATTCATGCAGGGGTGTTCTACGTAAAGGACGAAAGTGCCGGCCAACACTGCGTCCACGCAACGCACCGATACTGACTGGGGTATACGGTGGTCGAAACGTAGTGGTCCCGACTTCGGGAATCTCCTTACCCAAGGCGTCCGCCATCAGTGCAAGCCCAATGATATTACCCATTTTGCCCTGATCGGTTGCCATGCCCAGTGTGGTATAACGCTTGAGGTGTTCCACAGACACGAAGCCCTCTCGATGTGCCAGGCGCACATCTTCAGTGGTCACGTCGTGTTGCGGATCGACAAAGCTTTTCAGCTTGCGGCCGGGGACCTTGACCTCATAAAGTGGCTGAATCGGCTGCTGCCATCCCCCTACAGGCGGCCGTATGATCTTATCCATTTGGCGCCGCAGTACCTGAATTGCATCGCCAGCTGCCGCCTGGCCAGAAGCGATACAGTCGTCTGAATTCCAGACACCGGCCGCCGAGCCCGCCACCGAAACCGGTTCCGCACACTCAACTGCCAAAAAACAGGCTTGGGCGCTGTCCCAAACAGGTTTCACGCCGCGATGTGACAATAAGTTGACCACCGGAGACCATCCACCAGAAACGGCTACGAGATCACACGGCTCGGTGGAAGCAGCTCGCCATCCATCACCATCAGCAGTTGCGATCTCAAGCGCAGCGGTAGGCCCAGCAGCCTGCACCTGCAGTGGCGCCATCCCACATCGAACTTCAATATTGTGTTCAGTCAGCTGCTGCTTGTATTCGGTGGAGACCGTGCTACGTGCATCGAGCAGCGTCACTTGTGCGCCAGCCGAGCTCAGTTCAACAGCACCCTCGTAAACAGAATCATTGTTAGTCGCAATGATGATGTTTTCACCCGGTAGCACCGCGAAGCGGTTCACATAAGTGCGAACTGCTGCAGCCGTCATCACACCAGGTCGATCGTTATTGCCAAACGCGATGTGACGCTCAATGGCGCCAGCGGCAACAATGGTGTACTTCGCGCGCAGCGTCCAGAATCGATGCCTGGGCAGATAACCCGGGGGATCGGGCAGGTGGTCCGTCACTCGCTCGACCAGACCAGCAACGCTGTAGTCATAAAGTCCAAAAGCGGTGGTCCGAGTCATGACTCGAACACCCATTGACTCCAGCTCTTCTATTGAAGGGATTAACTCTGAACCACCTGAGGGTGTCGACAGCTGTGTTCCGCCCAAAACGCTGTCTTGTTCAACCAGAACCACATCCAGACCAGCTTCCGCCGTCGCCCGAGCAGCAGCGATTCCAGCCGGACCGGCACCGACCACCAACACATCACAAAAAGCGTGCGCATGCTCATAATGATCGGGATCCGGCAACCGGGAGGCTTCCCCCATGCCAGCAGCCTTACGGATGATGCGTTCGTAGCGCATCCACATGCCCGTACCACTGCCCCATTCAAGTGGTGGGATGCCCATGAAAGTCTTGTAGTAAAACCCTGCCGCAAAAAAACGGCCCAACAAATTACTCACCGACCCGAGATCAAAACGCACACTGGGCCAGGCATTCTGACCTCGTGCCACCAATCCATCGTACAGTTCCTGCACTGTTGCCTTGACATTGGGCTCGGTTCGAGACCCCGCGCCCACTGTTACGATCGCGCCAGATTCTTCGACACCAGCCGACATCACACCGCGCGGCCGGTGATATTTAAAGCTTCGGCCAACAACCCGGTCACCGTTTGCAATCAGTGCGGACGCGAGCGTATCGCCTGAGTAACCCGA
>LUSG01000269.1 GCA_001629395.1 Gammaproteobacteria bacterium REDSEA-S15_B12
TGATGCGGTCACCATTTCTATGACTGAAGCCGACGTTGCCGATATCGCCCGCCGTATTCACGCCCATGATGTATCGCTGTGGGGGGCGACACCTGAAACACAATCCATCGTCGGCCAACGTTTGGGCTGGTTGGATGCACCCGACTGGCTGAACGAAAATCGCGAGGAGCTGACTACCTGGGCACGTGCCATACAAAGCGAAGGATTCGCGCGTGTCGTGGTCCTCGGGATGGGTGGGTCGAGCCTTGCGGCGCAGGCCCTCGCCGGCGTGCTGGGCAAAACCGAACAGGGTTTGCCGCTGGTGGTTTTAGACACGACACATCCGGACGCCATAGCAGCAACGGCGACGGCACCGAGTTTGTCACAGACGCTCTTTATCAGTGCGTCTAAATCCGGCACCACCGTTGAAGTCAGCGCCCTGACGACATACTTCTACCAGCAAGTCAAAGCTCAGCGCGGCCACGCTGCTGGCGAAAACTTTGTTGCAATTACTGATGCTGGCTCTGCGCTGCAGCACTATGCTGAAGCACACGACTTTCGGCGCTGTTTCTTGAATCCAGCCGACGTTGGTGGGCGATTTTCAGTGCTCACAGCGTTTGGCATGGTACCGGCTGCACTGCTGGGTCTGGACCTTGAGCGGATGTTCTGTTCAGCCTATGCCGCGCGGGCAGCAAGCGGGTTGGATACACCTGATGCTGACCCGTCAGCTCTTCGGTTGGGTCAGGCGATGGCACGGTCTGCGCTGGCAGGGCGTAACAAGCTGACCTTGCTGCTGTCACCACAGTTGGGCGCGTTCTCCGCATGGGTTGAACAGCTGGTCGCCGAAAGCACCGGAAAATCTGGCATTGGCATTATCCCGGTGATTGATGAAACCCTGCCCATTGACGATTACGGGGCGGATCGGTTCTTTGTTGCTGTAACGCTTGCCGGCGATCACACGCTGGATGAGACCCTGCAAGCACTGGCGGCAGCCGGACATGAGATTGATCACCATCAACTCGATGATCGGTACGCTGTGGTAGGTGAATTTTTCCGTTGGGAGTTTGCCGTGGCTGTGGCTGCTGCACTGTTAGCGGTTAATCCATTTGATGAGCCCGATGTTGTCTCCAGCAAGCAGACCACCCGGCGGTTGCTGGAAGGCAAAAAAGAAGAGCAGGCAATCAGTATTGGTGAAATTCGCGATGATGCTGGCCATGCGCTGCGTATGCCGTTAGCACTCGTTGACGAGGACGCAGGCGTCATCGAGCAGTTGGTGCGGTTTTTTCAGAATGCAGATCCCACCAATTACCTGACCCTGATGCCATTTCTACATATGACCGACGATGTTCAGAACTTGTTGTCGGACCTGGTTGTTGCATTACGAGCAGTCCTGCCGTTACCGGTGATCCTGAATCCCGGACCCCGCTATCTGCATTCCACTGGTCAGTTGCACAAAGGCGGTCCGAACACCGGGTTGTATCTGATCATCACCGCATCAACCGATACCGTGTTGGCCATTCCCGGTGAGCCTTACTCCTTTTCAGAGCTCAATAACGCCCAGGCGCGAGGCGATTTTTCAAGCCTGGTGGCGCTGGGTCGACAGGTCGCACACCTTGACCTTGGGTCGTCATCCCAAGAGGCATTGGCAGCAGTTGTTGCAGCGGTTCGGTTGCTATGGACAGAAAAGGCATGAAACATATTCGCGGTATAACGCTAGACCTTGACGATACGCTTTGGGATATCTGGTCGGTGATTCGCAGGGCAGAGGTGGAACTACACCGGCACATCGAGTCTCGTTATCCCAGGGTCGCCAGCCGCTATGATGCTGATGGACTGCGCAGCCTGCGTAACCAGGCCTATGAAACCCGACCCGATCTCGCTCATGATCTCACGGAGTTGCGCCGCTACTCGTTTGCAATGATTCTTGAGGAGTGTGATTACGATCCTGCGGCGTCACACGACTTGATGGATCGTTTTCTGGCACTGCGCCACGATGTCGAACTCTACCCCGACGTACTGCCAGCACTGGAGGCACTTCAAGGGCGCTATCCCATAGTCGCCTTGTCGAATGGAAATGCCGACATAAACAGGCTAGCGATCAGCGCATTTTTCAGCGGGCAGGTCAGCGCAGCGGATGCTGGCGTGAAAAAACCCGACGCTAAAATTTTTGCGCTTGGTTGCGAGGCGCTGGGCCTGGAGCCCGCATCTGTACTCCATGTGGGTGACCACCCGGTAGAAGATGTGATTGGTGCGCTGGACGCAGGGCTGACCGCTGTTTGGGTCAACCGGTCAGCAGGCGTATGGGATCAGCCGCAAAAACCAAGTGCACAGGTGACGTCTATGCTGGGTCTGGTCGAGCTGCTTGCTCGGTAGTGCGGCGATACCGAGTTGTTGTCTTAGGGTCGCCTGGGCTCTACGGTATCAACAAAAGTTGCAAAGTCGCCGTGTTGCCGATCACGGAAATAGCGTTTGAGCACATTGTCCACGACCGGAAAAGCGATTTCTGACCACGGTATATCAGCTTCCTCGTAAAGGGCGGTTTCGAGACTCTCTACACCCGGGGCAAATGCGCCATCCGCCAGCGGACCCCTGAATATCATGTACACCTGGTTTACGTGAGGAATGTTATAGAC
>LUSG01000027.1 GCA_001629395.1 Gammaproteobacteria bacterium REDSEA-S15_B12
CATCGGCATCGATGTTGGCGGCACCAACACCGACGCAGTCCTAATCGATGACGGTGAAGTCCAGTGTGCGGTGAAGGCACCCACCAGCGAAGACGTCACCGGCGGCATCATCTCAGCCCTTTCAGCACTGCGTGCCGCCCCTGCCGGTCAGGGCAATGTCGACAGTGTGATGATCGGCACCACACACTTCGTCAACGCCATCGTCCAGCGCCGCTCACTGTCGCCGGTCGGTGCGCTGCGTATTGGTGATCCGGTCAGCGGCAGCTTGATGCCGTTCTGTGACTGGCCAGGTGACCTTGCACAAATCGCCAGGGGTGGTGTGTGGTCGGTTGGTGGCGGACATGAATACGACGGTCGTCCCATTCTGCCCCTGGACGAAGGCGCCGTTCGCGAGGCCGCCATTGAAATGCGTGACCAGGGCCTGACCGCAATTGCCATCGCGTCGATCTTTTCCCCCATTGATACCGACCACGAACAACGAGCCGCCGTCATCGTTGCGGACGAAATTCCTGGTGCCGTGATCACACTGTCGTCCGACCTGGGTCGGATTGGCCTGCTGGAACGGGAAAATGTTGCGTTATTGAACGCAGCGTTGAGCAGTCTGGCCATTCAGACCATCAACGCATTCGAGGCGGCTCTCCGCCAAGGCGGTATCAACGCACCGCTGTATATCACCCAAAACGACGGCACGGTGGTCGAGGCCGCAACCGCGATCCGGTTTCCGGTCTACAGTTTTGCCTCAGGCGCCACCAACTCCATGCGCGGTGCTGCCTACCTGTCCAGCATAGACGATGCCATCGTGGTCGATGTCGGCGGCACTACAACCGACGTGGGTCAATTGGTGAGCGGTTTCCCGCGTGAATCCAACGCGGTTGTCGAGATCGGTGGCGTACGTACCCTGTTCCGGATGCCGGAATTGCTGTCCTTCGGACTCGGTGGCGGGAGTCATGTCTGCCTTGATCCACTGCAGGTCGGGCCCCTGTCAGTGGGCTACCAGCTGATACACGACGGGCTTATTTTCGGCGGCAGTCAACTGACGGCAACAGACATCGCCGTTGCCAACGGAATAGAAGAAGCCATCGACCGGGTCAAAACCCGCGCCGGCGATACAGCGCTGATCGCGGTCGGTGGTGGTGCGTTTCTGGTGCCTGACCAGCTCAGGGGTGTGTCCGACCTGCATCGTGTCGTCCATGGCGACTGCGCCAACGCAGTCGGGGCGGCTATCGCACAGGTATCGGGCGAGGTCGATCAGATCTTTCGAGACCTCTCGCGTGCGGAAGCGATCGAACAGGCCACTGGGCTAGCGACATTGCGGGCCGTCGAAGCGGGGGCGGCTGAAGACACGCTGACAACCATCGAAACCGAAGATATGCCGCTGTCTTATCTACCCGGCAATAGTCTTCGCGTCCGCGTACGACGGGTGGGTGATGTTACTGGATCGTAAGATATCGCTGAATGTAACATCGACACAATCTTCTACCCAGGTTCACGTTCCACATGCGTTCTGAATTGTTTCAAGCTGCTGTCGATACTCTGCTGACCGCCATCTCGGTGGAATTCGCTCGCGGGACCAGTGCCGCCTGTCTCCGGACTGCTCATTTACTCCGCTCAATAGATACCACGATCAGCACCGAGTCAATCCAACCGGTAAGTAGCCATGACACACCCTGCAGCCTTCCGGATTCGGTCCTAGAACTGCTAGAAACAAACTCACCGGTACCCACGGTTTCCGAAATTGCCGCACTGACCCGAGATCTTCAGTGGAGTGAGTCCGCCCGGTCACGCACCCCTATTAGCGAGCTTATCGGTCCGACGAGCCTGATTAAACATCAAAGTTTCCGGGTTGGTCTGTTCGCGCTGATACCTGGCATTGACTATGCGGATCATGCTCACCCTGCTGATGAGGTGTATATCGTTCTGGCTGGCAGCGGCAGCTGGTCACTGGGTGGGGGGGCTTACCAAGTGAAAAGGGCAGGCGACATTATTGATATTCCGTCGATGATGACCCATGCTATGCGAACGGGTCCCACGCCAGCGCTGACGCTCTATTCATGGACCGGCGATGACGTGTCCTTCGATCACTACCGATTCTGCTGATTCTCAAGGGAAGCCAATCATGCAATCACATGCCCGAGTTGTTGTTGTTGGTGGCGGCTGTGTCGGCGTCAACGTGCTATACAGTCTTGCGCACCGCGGCTGGACAGATGTCTGCCTGCTCGAACGCACTGAACTGACGGCAGGGTCTACCTGGCACGCCGCTGGACTGATCCCGATCTATTCATTTTCGTACAAATTTGGCC
>LUSG01000270.1 GCA_001629395.1 Gammaproteobacteria bacterium REDSEA-S15_B12
TGCGTACCTATGATTGGGAGGGTGCAGCGTCTTTAGTGTCAAACATAACTGGTCGTTATGACCTTGAATCGGAAATTTCGAACTGAGGTCCTTGCCTGAGACCTGACTGAAAATATGAATTACGGCATACCAAGCACATGAGAACCACAATCGTCAATATTGGCACGATTGTTTCGGGCGACTGGCGAAAGCCACTTACCGCCGGCGATTCGGTCAGCATGATGGATGGTCGAATAGACAGTGTTGGTGTGGTCAATGACCGACTTGTTCGGGAGGCGGACGTGGTGATCGATGCTGGTGGTGCGACAGTGTGTCCCGGTCTGATTGACTCCCAGGTCCACATTACTTTTGGAGATTACACGCCGAGGCAGAAAACGGTGGATTATCTTGAGAGTTATCTGCATGGCGGTACCACCACGTCGATTTCTGCGTCAGAGGTACATGTGCCGGGAAGACCGTCTGACCCCGAGGGAGTTAAGGCACTGGCTGTGGCGGCCCACAAGAGTTTCTTGACCTATCGGCCTGCCGGGATGACCGTACACGCGGGCTCAATCATTATTGAGCCGGGACTCACAGATAGCGATTTTCGTGAGGTTGCCGCCAAAGGGGTATGGCTGGCCAAGGCCGGATTTGGACGGTTTGACGATCCTTACGACTATGCTCCTTATGTGGCCGCTGCCAGGCAGGCGGGGTTGATTACGACCGTACATACGGGCGGCGCTTCGATTCCAGATTCTTCTGCTATCTCGGGAGATCATGTCCTGAAGATGAACCCGCACGTGTCTTTTCATGTCAATGGCGGTCCAGTTGCAATCGCAGACGAAGATTTTCCACGCTTGATTGCTGAGAGCGATATCGCAATGCAGGTTTGTACGGCCGGGAATCTCAGGACTGCACTGATGTGTGCGAAGCTGTGTATCCAAGAAGATGCGTTTGATCGCTACATCATTGCAACTGATACACCTACAGGCAGTGGCATCATGCCACTGGGCATGATTTATACCATGTCGCATTTGGCAAGCCTGGCGGATCTCGATCCGGCTTGGTGCATTGCAGCTGCGACCGGTAATAACGCCACAATATACGGACTGGAATCAGGGTTTGTGGCAAACGGGAAGCTCGCGGATCTGTTGATTATCGATGCCCCACTAGGGTGTACTAAGGATTCGGCATTGGGTGCGCTGGCCAACGGTGACCCTGTCGCAATCGGTGCCGTGATTACTGAGGGGGTTCCGAGGTTTGTCGGTCGAAGCCGTAATACGCCACCCACAACCCGGCGTGTGTACGTGTCTGAAAACCGGATGCCGCAGAGTTACGATACGCCACGTCACTGACGTTTCCAGAGGTTTGTCGCAAAGGGATCCCTACGCTCAGTCTACACATCCAAAGACCGTGCGTTTTTCAATGGACTTCACATCCGCCGGTCGTTGAAAAGGTTCCGGTGCGTCTTCACCAGGCGTTCTAGGTCGTCCGATAGATGAGAAAAAGTCCTTCAACCCGCCGGGTGTGAGAACAAAGCAGAACCGCAGTGGAATGTCGCCCTGGTTTATGAATTGATGTCGGCTGCCAGGTGCTAAATACAAGACGGTACCGGTGTGCATTGGATGTGCCTCGCCGTCGATCATTGCGGTCCCATCGCCTTCGAGTACGATGATCACTTCTTCGTGGCGGTCGTGGACGTGCTCTCGTACTGCGCACTCTGGGGCCACTTCCTGTATGCCGACATCGAATCCCGGGCCGTTGCTGTTCACGGCTTGTGCTATCGCAAGTTCCACAAACCCGTTGGCCGGAACGGGTTGCCAGTAGCTTTCACCTTCGCCGGGCTGTACGGCGCGACTCTTTTTTTGGGTCATTGTGGCAGAGGTCATAATTAGGTGCGCCTCCAGCGCAGCACTTAGGAGCCTTTGAAGTCCGGTTTTCGTTTGGCGTGGAAGGATTCGACACCTTCCCTGAAATCATCGGAAGAGCGTAGCCGCCCGTATGCATTGCCTTCGATCTCAATACCAGTTTCTAGGGTGGTGTTTTGAGCGGCATTCAAAACTCGTTTGATTGTCCGCTGGGACAACGGAGAGAATGTGCGGAGTTCATCCACGAGCTCATCTACAGTTGTTTCCAGCTGGCTGTCGTCGACACAGTCGAGAACCATGCCCCAGTCTTTGGCTTCGCTGCCACTGACGCGGCGGGAGCGAAACGTCATGTCCTTAGTACGCTGAATTCCGATCATGTGCAGCAGCCGGATCGATCCACCAGACCCGGGTATCTGCGCGATTCGCTGTTCGGGCAGTGCAAACAGTGTCGTCTCGCCGCACAGGCGAAAGTCGCAGGCCAGGCACAGTTCAAAACCGACTCCAAAGCAATAACCCCGGATAGCTGCGACAACCGGTTTAGTGCAGCGTGCCGGTGCTGCAATATTGTTCGCGAGGTCCGATACCGCTTCAGGCGTGGATTCCAGGAAGCCCTGGATGTTGCCACCCGACGAAAAGTGTTCGCCTTCGGCACGGAGTACGATGACACGAATACGCTCATCGCGGTCCAGCGCTTCGAAAGTCTGTCGCAGTTGTTCGCGTTGCGGCATGGTGACAACGTTCAACGGTGGGCGCTGCAGGACGATGTCGGCGCGCTCGCGGGAGGTATCGAGTGCAATCCTGAAGCCATCCGCGTTAGCGAGCAGACCGGGGGAAAGCGTTTGTTCGCCTTTGGGCATAATCTCTAATTCTCTGGTGCGCTGTCTCGGCTAAGTTGTCTATGATACTGCGTCGAGGGTTTATCAGGTGAGTGCATGCATTGACGAAAAACTGGCACAATATCAAGTTGCCGTAATGAAGCAGACCAGGCAAGCTGTGCTGCATGTATTTTGAAAGGTAATCGGCTTGAGGAGGACAGTGTATGGCTAAGGGATATTG
>LUSG01000271.1 GCA_001629395.1 Gammaproteobacteria bacterium REDSEA-S15_B12
GTCACGACTCTGCCGGCTCAAGGTGAAGTAGTCGGGGAGATAGAAGGGGTCTCGTTCCATGCTTACGGGTCTGGTCAGGTGTTGGTGTTACTCCCTCTGCTTCTTTCCCCCACACAGTGGCGATCCGCTATCGACACCCTCGCCAGGACGTTTCGGGTGATCGTTCTCGGCGGAGCTCACCTGGGTATGGTTGCGATGCTTGAGTCCCGAGGTTCCGAGCCCGGCTATCAGCGGGCCGTGGGGGCCGTATTTGACGAGCTAAATCTGCAATCAGGGCAGAGTATTCTGGAAATTGGCTGCGGCACCGGGGTGCTGACGCGTTGGATCGCCCGCAGAACTCAGGGACACAATCCGATAACAGGCATCGATCTGAATCAGTACTTTCTCGCTGAAGCTCGTGTACTGGCGGATCGGGAGGGGCTCCACGAGTTGGTTTTCCAGAAGGCAGATGCGGAGCGGCTGCCGTTTGCTGACGGTGAGTTCGACATTGCGTTTGCCTCTACGGTGATGGAGGAGTGTGATGCCGACCGCATGCTCAAGGAGATGGTTCGTGTAGTCAATCCTGGTGGTCGGGTTGCTGTTGTCGTTCGAGCCATCGATATGGACAATGTGTGCACGATACCGGTGGATGCGGCTATTTTGGATCGAGTGCTGGCGCCTTATCAATCGGTCACCGAGTACGGGTGCGCGGATGCCAGTCTGTACCGCCGATTCCTGTCCAGAGGGCTAGAGGATCAGCGTTTCTTTCCCCACTACCTGACCCTGCGAGATCCCTATGGTGCTGCGTGGGCGTATCGAGAATCTTATTTCCTCGCCCAGTTCAACGAGAGTGAGACGCGGGACTGGATAGCGGCTAAATCGGCCGCGATCGACGATGGTAGTTTCCTATTTGCTTCAGGTCTGCACTGCGCAGTGGGTACCAAGCCAGCGGTGGGGGCATAATACAGGCTGACGCCTCGGGGCCATCTGGCAGCAATGACCCTTCAGGTGGCGTTTCCGGAGGCTGCATAATGCTGGACGACGGCTTAGCATTTACCGATATGTGCGTCTTCCGCTTTAGTTCGGCTTCTAGGGGATCTTCTTTAATCCAGATTCCTGGTCGGATAACCTTTTCTCTGGAAATGGGTTGATTTCACAAGAAACGGAGGAGAAATATGAAAGGCGCGCAGGCAGCTGACTTTTTTGCCTATAACGCTGAGACAATTAGCGAGTGGCTGTCACCCATGCACACTTGGGTATTGAATCGCAGTGTCAAACCACGCGAGGGGCAGTCCCTGATCAGTCGGTTTCGACGACCGATGTTGACGTTCACCGAGGACGGTGCTGGTGGTGTGCATGACATGATGCTTGCTGCTTGCGATCAGTTCCGCTACGAGCAGTACGGCCACGAAGGACACCATCCCAGTTGCGCTGAGAATCTGCATATCGCCATGCGTCGTGAGGGCTATGAGATTGACGTGGTGCCGCAGCCCATCAATTTCTTTACCAATACCTTCATAGATGCCGATTCAGCGCTAAGTTCACCGCCCAACCCGGTGCTTCCCGGGGCCTATGTGGAACTGGAAGCACTCATGGACCTGATCTGTGTCGTTTCGTCGTGCCCGTTTGATTTGGCGATACCTGATTGGTTAATTAATTCAGAAGGTGGGGTGACCGAATTGATCGTCGAAGTGAAGGACTGACCCTTAAGACGCTTAGATTGATCCAGAGATTCGACAGAAATAATGAAAAAGGTATCCCTGTTTGTCGATGTCCAGAACATTTATTACACGACGAAGTCAGCGTACCACCGTAATTTTGATTACAACAAATTTTGGACTCAGGCAACTCAGAATAGGCAAATCGTCACCGCTAGAGCCTATGCCACCTCCCGTGGAGACAAGAAACAAACAGAATTTCAAAACATTCTTCGCGCAATTGGTTTCAACGTCAGACTGAAGCCATTTATTATGAGAAGCGACGGATCTTCTAAAGGGGACTGGGATGTAGGCATTACGATTGATGTTATGGAATTTGCGCAAGAATCAGACATAATTGTTTTGGCATCTGGCGATGGTGATTTCGATGTATTAATAAAGACAATTAAGATCAGATTTAATACTGACAGCGAAATATACGGTGTCCCCGGTCTAACGGCATCTTCCCTGATTGCAGAGGCTACATGTTTCAAACCGATTGACGACAAACTTCTTCTTGGATAAATAAGGTCTCTCATACTCACATTTCTGTTCCTAGCAAGGGGTGTACGATTCCAGAGGGATGTTCCGAATGATACGCAACCACCTTGCGGTAACCAGCTCACAAAATAGTTTGATACCTAAAACAACTACCGGAAAGTGCCTATGCCGACTGCGTTGATTCAGGGGCGGATTGCAGTTCAATTCGAACATCTTCTACGGAAAGAGTTGAGCGAAGACTGGAAGGTACTGTGTTGGAATCCCGACAAACACAGTCCAGAGGATTTTCCAGCCATGGCATATGAGGCTGATGCAATTATTGGTGGACGGATCCCGACTGATGCGTGGCCTAAAACGCCAGAGCTGAAACTGTTTCAAATACCTTGGACGGGTTACGATTTCTGCTCTCCGGAATCGATGCCACTGGGTATCCCGGTATCTAATTGTTTTGAACACGAGTCGACCATTGCCGAGTATGTCCTTTGTGCAATGCTGGAAATAAAAATTGGCCTTCATGAAATGGACAAACGATTCAGAACCGAAGGCTGGGGAGGGCGACAGCCCGGTACGTCGCTATATCATAAAGAAATTCGAAACCGGACTGTAGGAATAATCGGATATGGTCATATCGGCAAGGAGATCGCTAAGCGAGCTGCTGCATTTGACATGAGAATAATCGCAATCCGGCGTTCTCAACAAGATGCCGCGGCGCCCTTGGACTGGATTGGAACAGCCGATCGGCTGGACGAACTGCTCAGTGAAAGCGATTTCGTCGTTGTCGCTTGTGATATGAATGAAAAAACAATCGGGATGATTGGCGCACCACAAATAGCCAAAATGAAATCTGACAGCATAATTATTAATGTAGCCCGTGGACGAATTATTGCCGAGGAAGCACTCTATAACGCGCTTAAGAACAAGAAAATTGGCGGTGCTGTATTAGATGTTTGGTACAACTACATTGGTAACGATGGAGAAGAAGTATCACCATCTAGTCTACCTTTTGAAGAATTAGATAATGTAATCCTCAGTGCGCATGAAAGCGCGTCGGCGCCAGAACAAGTTGAACGGCGCTGGAAGTTTGTTGCAGAAAATATATGTCGGGCTGCGGAAGGAGATGCGCCAAAGAATATAGTATTCGTAGGAAGCGAAGAAGCAGGCAAGACAACAACCGTCAAAGACGATGGAACGCTTAAATAATTCCTACAGCCCATATCCATGGCGGTCGGCTCTGGTCGGGTGCTTGATTGCCCTGAGCGGTATGCCGATCGGGTACGCGGCGTCAATTGTTAGCCCCGAACCGGCAACAGGCTGGCAAGAAAAGCCGGTTGTTAATGCCGAGCGATTCATGGCGGTCACTGCCCACCCGCTAGCAACCCGTACGGCGGTAGATGTTTTGGCCGATGGTGGGTCCGCGGTTGATGCTGCGGTTGCCGCGCAGATGGTTCTG
>LUSG01000272.1 GCA_001629395.1 Gammaproteobacteria bacterium REDSEA-S15_B12
GACCGGGGTTGTCCTAATCGCCTGGGGCGTGGTGCTGCTGTTTTACGCTTGAAGCACGGATGAGCGGATTGAGACCGTGTACTTTCGTGGATGTCTTTTCGTCACATCAAGACCTTCGGCGTGGGCTTTGTACCACGAAAACAGATCACCATCGGCCTGTGCAAACCAGTATCTGTTGTCATCGACCCGCAACAGCAGGCCATCAGTGATCATGCCGCCATCGTGGTAGCAGGCGAACTGGTACGAACAGCGCCCTTTCCTAACCTTCGACACATCGCGGGTAAAAATTCGTTGCAGCAGCTTTAGCGCATCTGGTCCCGAGATTTCAAATGGATACTCGCCGGTATGGCGGAAAATAATTTCTTGTCGTACTTTCCAGTACATCTCGTCTGGAGTTGCATTTGATAGTTTCTCCGGGTTCAGGCGCCCGGCATAAACTGAATACTCCGGATCATAGGGCAGTTCCTGGTAGGTCAGTGGATGAACCGACATGGTTCGTGCTAATTCCACGGGCCGGTTCTCTTCTACAGGCAGCGGAACTACGGAGAAACGGAGTTTCTTCAGAGCGTCGTGCATATGGATAGCCAATAGACATAAATGTGCGTGGTATTGATTCGATTATAAAAGCATTCACGTATTAGTCTGGTATCGTACCTAAAGGTCGCGTAAGGTCATGTACGACAACGACCATAAGACAGAGGAAACAATTGTGAGTTCGTCAGATCGAACGTATTGACGAAGTCCTTGGGCAAATTCTTGACAGTTTTCAGCCCGAACCACCGAATGAATACATCGCTGCAGAAGTCACCGATATTCAGGTATCTTTCCGCGACACGCATTCCCGAGGCAATATTGCCATGAGCAACCAGCGCGACCCCCGATACGACATCCTGTTCGAACCCGTGAAAATTGGCCCTGTTACTGCGCCAAACAGGTTTTATCAGGTCCCCCACTGTAACGGCATGGGGCGCATGTTCCCTGACAGCATGATAGAAATGCGCGGTATGAAGGCCGAAGGCGGCTGGGGAATCGTCACCACCGAACAATGTGACTTCCACCCAACTGGCGACGTGCAGCCTTTTACCGAAACCAGTATGTGGGATGATGGCGACCTGCCCTATCTGGCTGCTATGGCAGATGCCGTGCATGAACACGGTTCTCTTGCCGGCATCGAACTCGTGCATAACGGCCAGGATAGCGGCTGTCTCTATTCACGGGAAGTTCCCATCGGCCCTGAACATCGGCCGGTCACATGGCATCAGCACCCGATACAGGCGCGTGCGATGAGCCTGGACGATATTCGCGCCTATCGCCGTTGGCATCGTAAGGCTGTCCTTCGCGCACGTCAGGCCGGTTTCGATATGGTTGTGGTTTACGCCGGGCATAATGGCACTGTGCCCAGTCATTTCCTTTCCCGGCAAAGTAACCAGCGCAGCGATGAATATGGCGGGTCTCTGGAAAATCGACTGCGCCTGTACCGCGAGCTAATCGAGGAAACAAGAGATGCAATAGGCGATACCATGGCTGTGGTGGCTCGTTTTGCAGTTGATGAAATGATGGGCAAAGATGGACTGGAATGGGCCGGCGAGGGTAAGGAAGCGATCGAAATGCTTGCCGAATTGCCCGACATGTGGGATGTCAACGTCAGCGACTGGGAAAACGATTCGATGAGTTCGCGCTTTGCGCGGGAAGGCTATCAGGAAGAATATATATCCTTCGTTAAATCAGTCACCAGTAAACCCGTTTCTGCAGTCGGCCGTTACACCTCTCCCGATACAATGGTTTCCGCTATTCGACGCGGTGTGGTGGATATTATCGGTGCGGCACGCCCATCCATCGCCGATCCATTCCTGCCCAACAAGATCAGACAGGGCCGGCCGGAAGATATCCGCGAATGCATCGGATGTAATGTGTGTGCTGCCTGGAACAATCTTTCGGCGCCGAGCAGGTGCACACAAAATCCCACCATGGGGGAGGAATGGCGCAAAAAATGGCATCCTGAAAAGATTGCACCAAAAGAGTCAGATTCGACAATTCTCATCGTTGGGGCGGGCCCGGCCGGCCTCGAAGCCGCGCTCGCATTAGGTAAACGTGGTTATCAGGTAACACTGGCTGAGGCTAGAAATGAGGCGGGCGGGCGAATAACACGCCTAAACTGAACGAATGGGCGAGAGTGCGCGATTATCGTTTGGGCCAAATCCAGCGCATGCCCAATGTCGAGATTTATCTCGGAAGTGAAATGAATGCCGATCAAATTCAGGAATTCGGTGCAGACAAGGTTGCGTTGGCGACCGGCGCGCTATGGCGCAATGACGGGGTTGGCAGAAGCATCAGGTTTCCTGTGCCTGGCTGCAAGGTCCTGACACCGGACGACATCATGGATGGCAAACGTCCCGCTAGGGCCGGTAGTGCGGTGACCATATACGATGATGATCATTACTATATGGCCAGCGTGATTGCGGAGCTACTTGCCAGTGAGGGTTACCGGGTCACGCTGGCGACACAGGGTATGTGTGTTGCGAGTTGGACCGAGTACACGCTGGAACAACGACATATTGAAAATCGCCTGCTAAACGCAGGCATTCAGATTCTCGCACGACATCAATTGACCGAAGTGGGAGAAGAATGGCTGCAGTTGACCAATACGCTGACCGGTGAGGTAAGCAACCATGAAGGCAGCGTGGTGTCGGTGACGGCGCGACTGCCGCGAGATGAACTGTTCGAAGTGCTTAAGGGAAAAATAACGGTGCGGCGCATAGGTGACTGCTTTGGCCCCTCGATTATTGCGGCAGCAGTTTATGAAGGGCACCGCTATGCGCGTGAATTCGATACAGACATCGATCCTGATGCAGTGCCGTTTAATAGAACCCGGCACAAACTTCAGCATTGACTGCCAAGGTCTGCTTAGCTGACATAGCTGCACGGATTTAAGGTGCTTCCAGGGGCTATTCAGGGCACAAAATGTAAAACCAGGCATCGCCGTTTTGTAATGTTGACAAAGTTCCTACTGCATTAGCGGTCGTAATAAATTCAAACGAGGAGACATCTATGGGTGAAACAGAAGAACTCGAATATGACGAAAACATGATTTCACTGCTGGAAGCAGTATGGGGAGAGGGCTTTATGTCACCCGGCGGTACAGACGAAGTTGACCGGATACTGGGCAACAAGGACCTGAGTCAGGCCAAAGTGCTCGATATAGGCTGCGGGATTGGTGGTGCGGCAGTTCATATCGCGCTCACCAGGCAACCCAACAGCGTAACTGGTATCGATATCGAAGAGAATCTGGTCAACCTGGCACTGGAGCTTGCCAAAAAAAACAACGTATCGGCCATTTGTGACTTTCAACGTGTTGAACCCGGCCCCCTGCCTTTTGAGCCGGGGAGCTTCGATGTAGTCTTCAGCAAGGACTCCATCATTCATATTGCCGACAAGTTCAGCCTGGCAGAAGATGCCTACCAGTTGCTGTCTCCCGGTGGATGGTTTCTGGCCAGCGACTGGTTGTGCGGTTACGAAGGCGAGCCTTCGCCCCAGATGCAGGCATACATCGACGCGGAGGGGCTAGATTTCGACCTGGCCTCGGCGAAGACTTATCAGCAGGCTTTTGAAGCAGCGGGGTTTGTTGATATTGAGTGCGAAGAGCGAAACGCGTGGTACCGAATCCAGGCCCGGGTAGAACGCGACAATTTGGCTGGTCCGTTATATGACGAGCTGGTTAGCCGTGTTGGCGAGGATTTTCTTAGCCGGGAAATCGATGTGTGGAACAAAATGATCAACGTGCTCGATAGTGGAGAACATCGACCTACACTCCTGCGTGCGCAAAAGAAGCTGTAAACTTTTTGAGAGTTATTGATCGTTACTGATCAATAAATTGGTGGAGGCGGCGGAAAACGCCACAATTTATAATTGCTTGAAGTGTATATGGAAAGTCAAAGCGGCTCAAAAAGTTACTGTCAAAGTAACTGCCGAAAGTGCTGGATTTGGTTGGACGGTATTGGACGAAACCGAATTGTGACTGAGACGCTCGATAAGGATTCAGGTATTAGTCTAGTATCGTGTCTAAGGATGACTTAAGGCCATGTACGAAATCGAGCTAACCGAATCGCTGTTCCCCCCGCAGACCAACGATGAATTACGCGATATCACTATCGGCGGATTGCTGCGTGAGACCGCGGAACAATTTGCTGACTCAATCGCGATTGTCGACATCGCACTTGACGGCAGTCCAACCCAGCAGTGGAACTATGGAGAGTTACTGACTATCAGTGAGAAACTTGCGATGGGGCTCGCATCCCGTTTCGAGCCAGGTGAAAAAGTTGTGGTCTGGGCGCCAAACATTCCCGCCTGGCTGTTCATAGAGTACGCGTGCGCACTGGCCGGCCTGGTGTTGGTGACCGCCAATCCATCGTTCCAAGCGAGGGAATTACGTTACGTGCTTGAGCAATCGGGTGCGGTCGCACTGTTTTGGGTCGAAGGTTTCCGAGGCAATCCGATGGACGAGATTGCGGCCGAGGCGGTTGCTGGCAACATGGCTATTCGCGAAGTGGTCGATCTGAACGACGAGGAGGATTTGTTCGCTGTCGGAAACCG
>LUSG01000273.1:0-1071 GCA_001629395.1 Gammaproteobacteria bacterium REDSEA-S15_B12
GTCATCAAGGGCGTTCGAATGAGCATCAATTACGGGTTTGACCGAATCCGATTCATCACTCCCGTACGCTCTGATGCCCGCGTGCGTGCACACTTCACGCTTGAACTTGCTGAAGAACGAACAGCCGGTGAATGGACATTGCACCACGATATTACTATCGAAATTGAACACAATGAGCGCCCGGCCTTGTCCGCCATCTGGATCACCCGACAATATACCGACTGATTGTGCTTCGAACCTACGGCATTTTCCGGTATCGACTGCACCATATAAAGTGTAGCGTGCGCTGCTTATATCCCAAACGCGTGCCCCTATGGCTGCTGATTTTCTTTCTGCTGCCGGCGCAAGCAGGCAGTAGCAACGGTATTCAACCGTTTTCAGCGGATTACGCAATCACCCGCTCGGGCCTTAACATTGAACGAAAAGTTGTATTGACTCGTTCTGGCCAGGACTATCACTTGACCGCATCAACTCGACTCAAGGGACTGGGGTCACTCACAGGCATCGGTACCATGGTCGAGCAATCATATTTTCAGCTGGACTCAGGTCGAATACGGCCCAATCTCTACACTGTAGACGATGGAACCAAAGATGGTAATCGCGCCGTTAGGATTGAATTCGACTGGTCATCCGGCACAAGCCACGTCCACTACCGCGGTATCGATTTGACCATGCCACTGACACCCAACGTATTGGATCCACTCTCGTTCGAACTTATGGCACGAATTGACCTTCAACAGGGTGTGACCGAGCCAGTTTACACGGTACACGAGGGTGACCAGCTTCGTCTGTATCGCTTCGTACTGGAGCAAGCCGAAACGGTGATTCTCCAAGGACAGCCCGTACAAAGCCTGCGCTATTTTATAGATCGGAAGTCCAGTCGACAGCTGTACTACTGGCTGTCTCCAGAATTGGACTATATGGTCGTGAAGCTCAAACAGTTGCGCAAAGGTAAAGTGAAAGCAGAGGGTGTTTTGACCCGCAGCTCCACAAACCCATAAGCCAATAAGTGGGCCAAAAGGTAAATACAAGGGCTGTATCCGGCTCTGATTGAATTAACTCAAAAAAAGC
>LUSG01000273.1:1086-4110 GCA_001629395.1 Gammaproteobacteria bacterium REDSEA-S15_B12
GCTCCGCACTTTCCTTTGCTGTTTCAAATTTTCACCCGACACCGTATGACGGCTTTCTCTGCATCATCTCTATTCAACGGTCCTCTGTGTAGAATAGATTGCTTACTAGTGCAATAACCCGCCTTGAAATGACCCAGACGTCTGACTTGTAGCCCATGAAAAGCGATCAAGAACACCCAGCAGTCGCGACTTCACCTGACGGTGATCCTTGGCTTTTCACACCCGGGCCGCTCACAACGTCACCTACAGTAAAACAGGCGATGCTGCACGACTATGGCTCCCGTGATAGCCACTTTATTGACATCAATAACCAGATTTGCAGACGTTTGACGCAGATTGTCAATGGCCACAAAACGCATGCCTGCGTGCCGGTTCAGGGGAGCGGAACTTTTGCGGTGGAAGCAATGCTGATTACGTTCATACCGCGATCTGGAAAAGCGTTATTACTTGTCAATGGTGCATACGGCAAACGTATGGCGGAAATCTGTTCAATACATGAACGAGCGTACACAATCCTCGAAACAGCCGAAGATCTGCCTGTAGATACCAACGAACTTGATCGGCAACTTGCTGCGGATCCGGGTATTACTCATGTTGCCGTAGTCCACTGCGAAACCACGTCAGGCATCTTGAATCCTATTGAAACCATTGCAAAGGTTACAGCCGAGCATCGTCGATCTCTGCTGATCGATGCGATGAGTTCATTCGGTGTTCTACCACTTGATACATCCAATACTCCATTTAACGCGGTCGTTGCATCCAGCAACAAATGCCTGGAAGGATCTCCTGGGATGGGGTTTTGTATCTGCGATAGCGAAACTCTCAAGAAATCCAGTGGCAATTCCGACACGCTGGTGCTGGACCTTTACAGTCAGTGGCAAGCCATGGAACGCAATGGCCAGTGGCGCTTCACTCCGCCAACCCACACGATACTGGCCCTGGGACAGGCGTTGACGGAATTCGATGCTGAAGGTGGCGTTGCGGGTCGAGGCCGCCGTTATCGACGCAATTGCGAAACGCTGGTCTCGGGCATGCGCACGCTGGGCTTCAAGACACTGCTCCCGGACGCTCTTCAAGCACCAATAATTGTAACGTTCCTAACACCTGCCGATCCTAATTTCCAGTTCGATGAGTTTTATGACGAGCTTCGGAAACGTGGTTACATCATCTATCCGGGCAAACTGACAATAAGCAATTCGTTTCGGATCGGCTGCATCGGCCACATTTTCGACGACCAGGTCCGCGGACTACTAGACGCTATTCGAGACACACTCGGTGTCATGAATGTCAGCAACTGTGGCCCCTGATCTGTTGTACGTCCTAATATCCCTATGCGTTATGTGACCTGCAATAATCGGAAGTACCGCTGGCCCGACAAACCTGTCGTTGTGATCTGCCTGGACGGCAGCGAACCCGGCTGCGACGATTCCCAGTTTTACAAACCCCAACAATATTTCGATTGTGACTGGAACACCGCCGGTCGTTCATGGCATATCAGGCAACTTTTTCTACGACCTCGGGTCCGATGCTGAAGTCATGATGAATGATCCTGCATTTCTACGTGTGGGTACGATATTCAAAGCATTCCAGGATCAAGGAGCAAGAATCGCCATCATCACAGCTAAGGATAAACTCAGGCGGATGCTCGGTCATGAACTCGATTTTGAACAAGGCAGTGCAATCTGTTTTTCCGCCGAAAAATGTCAGCTGACAACACGGAGTGAAAACGGTATAGACGATGCCGGCCAGCTGACTGACCTGCCACCACCGGATGTCTACAGCGGCACACTGTCTGAGTATGTATTTTCTGCCGGTCTGACACTTTTGGATACCTGGTCACCCGACATACTCTACCTGTCGACCAGCGACTACATCCAGCACAAACACGGGCCAGGAACCCCGACCGCAGATGCGTTCTACGGCATGATCGATCATCATCTTCTAGAAATGCAAGCACATGATGCCGTCATTGCCGTGACCGCCGATCACGGTATGAAAGCCAAACACGATTCAGCCGGACAACCGAATATTGTCTATTTGAAACCTCTCATCAACGAACTATTACCTTCTGACAGATTTCGAATCATCCTGCCAATCACAGATCCGTACGTTGTCCATCATGGCGCACTGGGTGGATTCGCCACGATCTACCTGGCTGATCCTGCCGATGTACAACCCGTGTGCCACAAATTGTCAGCACAAAAAGGTATCGAGCTGGTACTTGAAGCCTCGATAGCGTGTGAGAGATTTTCCCTGCCCCCGGACCGCGTCGGTCACATCGTAGTAACTTCCAGCACTGAGTGGGTTTTAGGACATTCTCAACAGTATCATGACCTATCAACGCTCTCCGAGCCTTTACGCTCACATGGAGGACTGTCCGAACAGCGGGTACCGTTTATTCTGAACTATCCGGCACCTCTTTTAGTGGCTAGCACCACTTTACGTAACTATGACATTTTCGATGCTGCACTCAACCACACGACTGACTGAACGGATTCATCAATGCGAAGCCCCTGGCCAGAACGCAGCCGCCAGATAAGATACAATTCCGCCGCTCATCTGCCGATGTAGATTGTCCAGGAACCACGTCAAATTCACTGATTACCTACGGCTCTTAAGGAGTTTCGATGACCATCCAACAAGACTTTGTCTATAAACGCAACTACACAGGCCAGGTAAAAGGTCTGATTCTTGACTGGAGCGGCACCACAGCTGATGCGTATGTACTTGCCCCGGCTGTTGTATTTGTCCAAGTATTTGAAAAACACGGTGTCGAAGTCACGATGTCTGAGGCTCGTGGACCAATGGGACTGCGTAAAGATCTTCATATCAAAGCAATGACCGAGATTCCAGAAATTCGGGAACGTTGGCATGGCGTTCACGGACAGTATCCTAATCAGGAGGATGTAGACCGGATGTTTGAAGATTTTGTACCCATGCAACTGGACTGTCTTCGTAATTACACAACACTTCTGCCCCTGGTTGCCGAAACGACAAAATCACTGCAGAAACAAGGCATTAAGA
>LUSG01000274.1:0-4187 GCA_001629395.1 Gammaproteobacteria bacterium REDSEA-S15_B12
CTGTCACACACACTGGACACGGTCGGTCCCCTGGCACGCAGCGTAGCAGATGCGGCCCTGATTTATGACATTCTCCGAGGTCCGGATACCAACCACATCGATACGCTTTATCAACCGCTCGACAATCCGCATATCCTAAAAGAAGATCTAACTGATATTTGTCTTGCCGCTTTGCCCGACGAAGAAAGGAGAGCCTGTTCCGATGATGTTAATCACGCCTACGACCGTGCGTTGAAACATGCCAATAACCTGGGTGCAACAATCATTACCCGGGGATTGCCTCACTCGTTTGAAACGTACCGAAATCTTTCCAATGTTGTGATCAGTGCGGAAGGCTATGCCCATGCCGCTGAACTGGTTGGCCAGACTGAGCTGCCGATCGGTGATGCAACTCTCCAAAGGCTCCTACCGGGAAAGACCTGTTCAGCCAGGGATTACTTGAATGCAATGATGCAGTTCAAACACTGGCGGACCGAGTTCAACACGCATATGAGAGGGGTCGATGCTCTGCTGACACCGACCACGACCGGGCCGGCTATACCCGTCGTCGACGTCGATGAACAGTTACTGCCCGCTCACTACACACGGGCTACAAACGTTTTGGGCCTATGCAGCCTTGCCATTCCCAATGGCCTGTCGGAAGAAGGGCTTCCGCTATCGCTGTGCATACACGGCCACCCGTATACAGAATCTACAATACTCAGTATTGGCTGGTCGTTGGAACAACAGTTCAAAGAATTGGTGCCATCACCCCCAGATCTGGACTGAGGCGGAAACAGAACTAGAGCAAAGTCAGCATATCAGAGGCACTGCTGCTGCCTACGAACGGCCCTGCTTCGACATTGAAATGTCTGATGACACCATCATCCACGATCATGGCATAACGCTTGGAGCGCTTACCCAGACCGAAAACACCAAGATCTAATGTCAGGCCCATTGCCCGAGTAAAGCTGCCATCGCCGTCGGCCACCATGCGGATGCGTCCCTGCACCTCTTGCGCCTGTCCCCAGGCATCCATCACAAAGGGATCATTGACCGCAATACAGATAACACTGTCTGCACCCCGACCACGCAAGTCCTCGTAGTGATCTAGAAACCCGGGCAGATGTTCAGCTGAACAGGCCGGCGTGTAGGCTCCCGGCACGCCAAACAACACCACCTTATGACTGGAGAACAGTGTTTCGCTGCGAATAATTTGTGGCGCCTGGGCAGTTAATTCAAATACATCGACATCAGGTACCTGATCACCGATCAAGCGTCTTGAATCGAGATAGCTCAGTACGCCTTCCAATTCTGCCTTTAGAGGTCGGCCAAGTGACCACTTCACTACCCTGCCCGCTGGATTGATCAGACAGAATTCAGGGATTGTCGTCCCGGACAGTTGAGACTTAAGCTCAGTGATAAGTTGATCGTCTGGATCACTCAGCACATCGAAGAAGAATTCAAACCGATTCGAAAACCGCTGATTCGCAGATGTGCTTTGGCGGGTTACGATGATGATTTTAGTGTTACGGGTCGTAAATTCAGTGTAATCCTCCCGCAACCAATTCCAGATCTGTGAATCAACCGCCGCAGGAAATGCATCCAGCCACAGCACCAAGACATGATGCCCTGCGTTATCTGCGAGTGTCGTCGGTATTCCGTACTGATTTGTAGGCATACGAATCGAGACCGCTCATAACAATGGAATTCAACCCGTCCGACGTCACGGGTATTGATTATCAGAGATACCGGATACACTGCCTCAAGGCATCGTCTACAGCAGACTCATACGCGGCGGACTCTGCCTCTCGCTCGTTTCGATATTCACCATTCTCAGTCGCCGGAATCATCGCTGAACCGAATTGCGCTTTATGGATGTTATGGCCGAGCAGATAGAGACGACACAACACAACGACTTCGTTGTCCTGTCGACGTCGATCTCGAATCTCACAACGCCAGGCATCGGGAAAATTCTGATTAAGCCACGCGGCGGATTGCCCTTCGACAATATTCTGGCTATCTAGACTTTCAAACCGAGCTGATTCTTCCTCAACCCCAGCCGCCTGGCTGGCCGACCGTGGTGGCGTTGCACCTGACTGGCCGTATAACTCATCCATTTTCTGCCGGTTACCTTCGATCAGCGCATCAAATGAATCGAGCAAACCTCGAGTTGACCCTGAGCTCACTGTTTTTCCTTTTCTAGGCAGATAAATTCAACCGCTGATAGAGGTTGGTGGAGCCGCCTGCCACCAGCCACGAAAATTATTGTCCGCTTCTGCCGCTTCACCACCTTCTGCTATGAGAGAACGAAGATACGACAACACGTCTTGTTCGGATTCAACATCGCAGTACTTGGCATCCATATCGAACAGGTTTGCGTGGTGGGGCCCATCGGCCCGATCACCGACTCCCTCGCGTACCACAATAGTCTGAAATCCATATTGCAGAGAATCAACGGCTGATGCCCGTACACAACCGCTGGTCGTGCAACCCGTAATGATTACCGTATCCACACCCATTCCACGAAAATACACATCCAACTCCGTCCCAAAAAACGAGCTGGCATATTTCTTAACGATCACATGTTCACCCTCTTGCGGTGCAATTCGATTGTCGATCTCAACCAGGTCTGATCCCTCCACCAGTATCGACAACGAGGGCACTTTTTTTATAAACACACCGGCATCACGGTAGCCTGGCTGATAGGCAACCGTCGTGTAAACCACAGGCAACCGACCCCGGCGAAATTCAGTCAGCAGGCTGGCCGTCGTCGCCAACTGCTGGTCAAAGTTTCCACCCAGAGGAGACTTGGGATCGGTAAATCCATTGCTGAAATCTATAATGAGTAGTGCCGGCTTACTGCCATAACCCGACCGACTTGCAAGCCCTTTGCTCAGGTATTCCTCACGGGTGCTATCCTGCCAGTCGTTCATTATTACTGTCCGGGCTACTCAGAAAATCCCGTCAGGCTCGCCTTGAAGCCTTAGGTGGTGTCCATCGGTGACGCCAACCGAGTCTGAATGCCCGTACGACCCGATGCAACAGATAAAAGAGCACCGCCAAAATAACCAACAGGAAAACTGACAACAACCGGCGACCAAACTCCACGTCAATAACAGAACCGTCATTCATCAAATGAACACCCAGCATCTCCACCCCCTGAATAGTGGCACCGGCACACAGGATGACAGCCACTAACACTACGATCTGCAAAGTGTCGAAAACCAGGTCCTGCGTATTCGATTCTGTTACACCCTGGAATATGCTCTTTCTGAAAGACTGCCAGTGCGACACCGCAAAACTGACTATCGCCACAAGGGAGGCGAACCAGAACAAAATATTCGAAAAGTGTATACGCGGGATGTTGTCGAGCAGGTACTGTTCGAACGGCCTATAAAAAAGCAGGAAAATGATCAATATCACAATCACAATCAGCCCGATCCACGAACGTGGCTGCTGCCACCGGCTTTTAGCTTCTTCCATCAGTGTGCTGACCTCCCTCTTTGTGAACTACCGGCATTACTGTCCGGCCAAATCCAGCCTGACTCATAGACCAGCCACCAATGATAATTCAGGGGCAGAACAAAGCCAAACCGCTGGCCGAGCCTATAGCTAGAGGGGGTGGGCCCTGATTCAATAGCGAGCGAAAAATTCCCCTCGGGCGCGTCTTTTCCTTGTCAGGCCTTCCAGCAAGTGGCGTTCTGTTGTAGATTCGTTTGGGTACGGACGGCAGTTAATATAAAGCACTAACTCGAGAGATCAGCCTCGGGCCCGAACTTCAGGGAGACTTAATCCGGCATGGCTATTCGCCTGGGCATTGATGTTGGCGGTACGTTTACAGATTTTCTTCTTTTCGACGAGGGAAAGGAAACGTTCCACCTCCATAAAACCCCGTCAACGCCGGAAGACCAGTCGGTCGGCATTCTGGACGGTATACGCTCGCTCCTCGATCAGACAAAGCTCTCAGCGGACGATATCCAGTCCATGCTACACGGGACAACAGTGGCAACCAACATCGTACTGGAAGCAAAAGGTGCACAAGTTGGACTGCTGGTCACGGAAAACTTTGAGCAAGTCCTGCATCTGGCACGTTCACAGACACCTGGGCCGCTGGCCGGCTGGATCACCATGGACAAACCGGAGCCCCTGGCGGATCTAGAACTAACGCGAGGCGTGCCGGAACGAATCAGCGCACAAGGTGAGGT
>LUSG01000274.1:4194-5011 GCA_001629395.1 Gammaproteobacteria bacterium REDSEA-S15_B12
CAGCCACTCGATGAAAGTCGTGCACGAGAGATGGCAGATGAACTTGTCCGCAAAGGTGCAGATTCGATCACGATCTCACTTCTTCATGCGTATTCGAATCCAGTTCACGAACACAAGCTCCGCGATATTATCGCCAACGTCTATCCCGACCTGCCTATTTCTCTGTCATCGGAAATACTACCGGAATTTCGGGAGTATGAGCGCACGCTGGTGACCGTCATGAACGCTTATGTCAGACCCGGCATGCGGCGGTATCTTGATAATTTTCGTCATAAGCTTGAAAACGAACGTTTCAATTCCAGACTACAAATCGTCAGATCGGACAGCGGTCTGATGGGTGTGGAACGAGCGATTGAATCGCCCGTGTATACCCTGCTTTCCGGCCCTGCCGGTGGTGTTGCCGGCGCCGCACACCTGTCCGGGTTCGCCGGATACCCCAATGCTCTAGGGTTCGACATGGGCGGCACTTCAACCGACGTTTCTCTGATTCAAGACGGTGAGCCCACGTCGTCCCGCCAAACCTCACTGGGGAGTTATCCCGTTAAGATTCCTTCGGTCGAAGTGCATAGCGTAGGTGCGGGTGGCGGCTCGATCGCACACGTGCCAATGACTGGCGCAATTCGGGTGGGCCCCGAAAGCGCCGGTGCTGTCCCGGGGCCGGCCTGTTACGGCAAAGGTGGTACTGCCGCCACGGTGACTGATGCCAACGTCGTGTTAGGGCGACTTCCTGAAACTCTACTGGGTGGCCGTATGCCACTGGACACCAAGGCAGCCGAAGACGCAGTTGGCGCCTTGGGGCGCCCGCTCAATCTCGACC
>LUSG01000275.1 GCA_001629395.1 Gammaproteobacteria bacterium REDSEA-S15_B12
GCCGGCGCAGGCGGCTCACGATATCGGCATCTGTACTGGCTATACGCTGGACCGCCAGGCCATTGGTCATAGGCCACCCGCTGACAGCAATATTGTCTTTAACCACGATCGGGAGCCCATCGAGTAGGCCAAACGGACGTCCAAGGTTATAGCGTTGTTGCGCCTGGGTCGCTTGCACAACCGCAGTTTCCGGATCGACAAAAACCAGTGCGTTTACCCGGCCGTTAGCTGAGTCGATCCGACCCAGACAGCTCTGGGTCAGTTCAACCGGGCTGACCTTACGCCGGGCCAGAAGTTCGGACACTTCAGTCAGTGGTAAAACCGGCAGAACGTCAGCGGTCATCAATCAGTCGTCGGGGTTTCTGCCGATCTTCGAGCCCGGTTAAGGCGGCTGTCTCATTCTGGCCTACAAGTTCTATGCCTATCCTGACTCCCAACTGTTCTCTTAATGACTGCACCAATGCCTGCTTAAATCCGGGATCGCTACCGACATACTCGACGATTACGGTGAGTTCGTCCTGATCATTCGAGACATGCAGTCGACAGATGTATTCACCGGTCGTGCCTTCAAATTCATGCAGCAATCTGCCGATGGCGGTCGGATAGACATTGACACCACGGAGCTTGACCATATTGTCACTGCGGCCGGAAAAACCTGTGATGCGCTGAAAGTTGATGCCACTGGATGGATCGGGCGGCAAAAGGCTGGACACGTCCTGTGTGTCAAAACGTATGATGGGGTAGACCGTATCCTTGAAAAGCACCGTCACGCAAATGTTGCCAGACCCGCCAGGGTTGACCGGTTTTCCTGAGCCGGGTGTCACGATCTCCAGAAAGTGTGCATCCTCCCAGACGTAAAGACCTTCCTGACAAGGCCCTTCAGCAGCGATGATCCCGGTATCACCCACACCATACCAGTCGTAAACGGACACGCCGCCCCAGGCGCCTGACAATGCCTCACGGGCATCATGACCCAGATGACCTGAAATCATCCGCAGTGGAATATCGGTGCCGGGCGTCAATCCGGTGTCCTGCGCTGTCTGAGCCAGCCGCAGCATGTAATCAGCAAATCCCACCAGCACAGTCGCACCAAATCGATGCATCAATTCAACCTGTTGACGACTGCGTGTTTCCGTACCTGTACCGGCCGGCAGTAGCAGCGCATCGGTATGGTGAAGAATCGCTTCGCGAATATAGTGACCGCCGTTGACCATGCCAAAACCATAAATGGAGTGCACCACGTCGTTCGGTTCCAGACCCTGTAACAGGTAGGCACGGGCGAGAAGAATATTCTGGACTTCCCGGTCGCGGGCACCGAAAAATAGGGGTTGTGGCACCCCGGTTGTCCCACTGGTGGTCTGTAAGACAGTGCGATAGCGCCCACCGTCGGAACGGGTCATGCCGTGATAATCCCCGTAAGGCGGCACTGCTTCAACACTCGCCATCAGGTGTTCCTTGGTCACAACCGGTAATCGCTCTAGATCATCCAGGCTTTTAATATCACCGGGTTCCGCGCCCGCTCCACCCCAGTGCCGGCGATAGAAAGGAATTTGCCAGGCGCGTGCAACGACACGGGAAAAACGATCCTCCTGCAAAGCCCGCAATCGCTCAGGATCGAATTGTGCAGGACCCGACAGAAAAGCGTCGCCGATGGGGAACGCCCTGTTCAGTTCGGGAAAATCAGCCTGTGTGAAATAACGGCTCACGGTAGCAGGTCATCGATGATCCGCGCCGTATCGACAATAACCGGTAGATTTTCCACCTGTTCAATGACACGTTCACGAGCATCCTCACCCAGCGCGTGGGCTGCGTGTTGCCAATTTCGCCGGAATTTCTTCAACCAGTCATGCCGCGTCATCGGATTATTGGGATGACCGTACACCGTGTCGACGGCTATCTCATAATGAACCCCATCGTGCGTTTCAATATCGACCGTCACAGGCGTCAGTGCGTTGGGATCAGGGTTATCATCGACAATGATCCGGACCTTCTCGGCCAGTGTGAGCGTGTCGGAATCGCTGCGGCCATTGGGTGTGAAATCCTCAGTCACCAGGTCACCGGCAATCAGAATACGGGCAGCCGCGAACTGGGCACAGAGACGGGCATAGTTGATGTCCATGTTCGCCAGGGACGGCCGTCCCACGAGGTGATGAATCAGTGGCGGCACCCGAGCGCTCACTCGGCTGATGGCCTCAGGGGGCCTTCGAGAACATTGCGCGGTCCGGGTACACCCCGCTCAGCCAGGTCACAGGCCAACACAGCATTGCGTGCATTAAACCCCATCTGCATACCGAGCAAAGGAGAGCCCTCCGTATGTGCCTGCATGGTTCCGCACAACTGGGCGTGTACGATGCCGAACGCACTGACCAGGCGGGCCGTATCAAAGTCACGCAATACTGCCAGTGCCGCTGTCGCGCCAAATGCGCCACAAGTCCCAGGTCGGAAAAACTTAAGGCCGCTCGTACTGGCGACACCCAGATGACAGGCGACATCCACGCCCAGCGCAATAGCGCGGATGAGTTGCTGGCCGGTCACCTGTATACCCGCATCAATGTTCTGGCGATCGACCTCGGCCAGAGCTACCGCCAGGGGGCACGTCACGGCATGCACCACTGCACCTTCGTGCACACAATCGAACTCGGAGTTGTGCATCTGGTAGGCATTACACAGCGCAGCCGACGCAGTGCTGAGCGTCACTGATCTGGCAAACACACGGGCCACCCCACTGGTCGGTGGACCACCCTGTGCCGAGATCAACTCCTCGACCCAAGGACCGCTGCTGCCGAAAATACCTACGCCCAGCGTATCAAGGATGAATTTACAGGTCGCTTCAACAGCATCTTCAGGAAGATCCGCAAACCTGGTCCGGGTCACGTGTCTTGCGATCGTATCGATACTGTCCACAGCTAGTTGCTCGACGGGTGATGTTCTGACCACCACCTGGCAATATCGATCCGCCGGGCGAGCCAGACCGCCTGTTGCGATCTGACGTGTTCAAGAAACTGCTTCAGTGCACCGATTCTGCCCGGCCGTCCGATCACACGCAGGTGTAGTCCCAGTGACATCATCCTGGGCTGAGTCCGGCCTTCTTCATACAAACAGTCAAAGGTATCGACGGCATACTGCAACCAGTCCGACGGACTGTACGCCGGTGTGGTCCACAACTTCATGTCGTTGGTGTCCACAGCGTACGGTAGAACGAGGATCGATCTGTCACCCTGACGTTGCCAGAAGGGCTTGTCGTCGGAGTAGTCGTCCATGTGATAGGAAAATCCAGCCTCGGCAAGCAGACGGGCTGTATTCGCTGATGTCAGGTAACGGGACAGCCAGCCCTCTGGTCGCTGACCGCAACTGTTGAGAATCGAGTCGCTGGCTTTTGCAATAAATTCGCGTTCGTCTTCCTCAGACATCCGGTGCTGATAGGTCCAGCGCCAACCGTGTGCGCAGATCTCGTGACCCTCGTCAACGATCTGCCGGGCAAGCTGTGGCGCCCGCTCCAAGCTCAGGGCAGCGCAGGTGAACGTCGCTGGCACCCCGTATAACCGGAGCATATCCAGTACCCGCGGCGCGCCGCGCTGGATGCCGTAGTGGTAGTTGCTTTCGTTGGAAAAATTTCGGACCTCACCTTTCAGTGCGATACCCAGTTCATCCACCGGCTCCGGACCTGAATCACCATCAGCAACCGAACGCTCTGCACCCTCCTCAACGTTGACAACAATGGAAAGCGCAAGCCGGGCGCCTTCCGGCCAGCTGAATGTTTGCCCGCTGGCGTCGCTGGGCAGCTCAGTCAAAACTATGCTCCTTTAAGGCTTGGGCGATCATTGTTGGGGTGGGGGGGTCAGCCCTTCCAGGATAGCCAGTAGATTGTCATCACGCCAACTTTCCAGCTCTGCGACGGATACATGCCCCCATCGACGCTCGACCGCATCGATAAATTCGACCTCACCCCCGGCTATACCGTTCCAACCGAAGTGGTCGATCATGTGTCTTACCCCACCCTTACCGCCACCCAGATGACGATGCAGAACAGGCCCCTGCACCGCCCAACGCAGCCCCGGACCCCAGGTCACCGCATCATCGATATCGGAATAGTCGCATATGCCCTGTTCCACGAGACTCAGTGCCTCAAGATAAATGGCATGTTGCAGTCGGTTTGCGATATAGGATTCGATTTCTTTTTTGAGTTTCAGTGGCCGCTTACCCCCCAGCCGATAAAAATCCACAGCCCAATCAAGAATCTCTGTAGGGGTAGAGGCGCTCCCCACCACCTCGACCAGTGGCACCAGGTAGGCAGGAACAAATGGATGCCCGACGACAACGCGTTCGGGCCGACTGCACCCAGAAGCCACTCTACTGGGCAGAAACTTAGAAGATGAACTGGCGATCACCACATCGGAACGACAGGCCGCATCAATCTGTCCGATCAGTTCGATTTTTAGGGTTTCATCATCAGGTGCGCTTTCCTGGATGAAGTCAGCATCTGCTACCGCGCGCTTAATATCTTCAGTAAAACGCAGCCGGTCGCGACTGGCACCCGGTGAAAGTCCTAACCGCTCGAGTTTTGGCCAAGCATCGTCGATATTGATCCGTAACCGTGTTTCAGCATCCGGCGCAGGATCGGAGGCGATAACGTCCATCCCTCGTGACAAAAAATAAGCTGCCCACCCGGAACCGATTGTTCCGGCACCCACACAGGCAACTTGCCGAACATCTTGTGGCTTAATCGTATTCATCGACACTCACTCCTCGAATTGGGTTTTCAGCCTCAGATGGTCTCAAAATCACCATGACGACCTCGGCCAGAGGAAAACCTAGTTGCCCCGGCAAGCCCCTCTTGACTGAGTGGTGTCTTGCCACCTTCAAACTCGTTGCGCATCGCCTGCTCCAGATCCAGTCCATACTGGGCGTAAACCGATGCACGGTCTGCTCGGGCACAAGCCTGGGGAAATCTTGCGATATCTTCAGCCAGTGACTCGGCTGCTGCCCGCGCACCGCCTGATTCGACAACACGTTCACAAAGCCCGATCGCTAGGCATTCCTGCGCAGTGACCTTTCGCCCCGTCAGAATCAGGTCCAACGCTCGACCCTGTCCAATCAGACGCGGCAGCCGAACGGTACCGCCGTCCAGCAGAGGCACACCCCAACGGCGACAGTACACCCCCATGTAAGCGTCTTCGGCCATCACTCGCAGATCACACCACAGCGCGATTTCCATGCCACCCGCAACCGCGGGGCCCTCAATCGCAGCGATGACCGGTTTTGACAACTGTAACCGGGTTGGACCCATGGGCCCTCGGGGCACGTCGCCTGTCGTGCCCTCAGCCGGGTAGTCATAAGACGAAAGTGGATCGGGTTGCCCAGAGAGTTCTGCGGCAAATTTCAGATCCCAGCCGGCACAAAACGCACCGCCGGCACCCCATAACACCGCAACCGAGACACTGTCATCACTCTCAAAAGCACGTAGTGCGGCCTCGAGAAGATCGCCGCTTGCCGGGTCCATGGCATTGCGTGCCTCGTACCGATCGTGAATGATGGTTCGAACAGAATTACAATCTTCGGTTGTTATCGCCATCTCGTGCTCACTCTGTTGCAGGATCGTTGATCCGCCCGGGTCTTGCAGGCCACTTCATCTTGGAATCGACTGCGCGACCTCGACGAATTCACGGGTTCTTGCGACCCGATCCTGCCAGTTTCGATCGAAATCAGCCCGCATGGCCTTCATGGCATCGGAATCTCCGACAGCCTTTGCCTCATCCAAGGTCGGAAACTCATAAAACGCAAAATGAACCGCCGGATCTTCATCACTCCAACCGCGCCACGCGCTTGCAGCATCGAATACAGACAGGGCCTCCGGCAGGTGAACATCCCGATACCACTGGTCGAATTTTTCACGCTCTCCTTCCGGTACCACTGCACGAACGATCAGGTAAGCTGCCATTGTCACACTCCAGGTCGGGGGTAAACTCCAACCTTAACGCAACGAGCGGTCCGGCTTCCACAGAAACCTTGCTTAAGGTTTAACATTCTTGATCGAATCAGGTAAGGTGGAGTGAGTAAACACGACAACCGCACAACATGAATCACTACCCACGTCCCACGAATATTCTTTTGCACAAACAATCCCGCGTACTTGCGTTGGATTTTGACGACGGTAGCCACTTCGATCTTTCGTGTGAATATCTACGGGTATTTTCGCCCTCTGCAGAAGTCCGGGGCCACGGTCCGGGCCAGGAGGTACTCCAGCATGGCAAGGAAAATGTCGGAATCGATCAAATCGAACCCCAAGGCTCGTATGCCGTCAGATTGCATTTTGATGACGGCCACAATACTGGTATCTATTCATGGGAAACCCTGTACGAACTGGGACAGAACC
This sequence comes from Gammaproteobacteria bacterium REDSEA-S15_B12, assembly GCA_001629395.1. GTDB lineage: Bacteria > Pseudomonadota > Gammaproteobacteria > Arenicellales > UBA868 > REDSEA-S09-B13. The sequence goes on from LUSG01000275.1 coordinate 6,374, forward strand.
ACGATAAATTCTGGCAGGCATACTTAAATCGGCTAAAGCAGGCCGGTTTGTCCCGCCGTCCAGCAAACGGTGGTATCACAGTGACCGTGACACCACCGACACCTGGAATAACAGGCACTTGAACCCACTATGGCTGATATTGATTCGGCGAAACAAGCGCTTCTGGTCCAGTTCGGAAAGGCGCTGAATAGTAACGATGTCGTGAGGGGTAATGCCTTTGTAACCGACGACTTTATCTGGATCTACTATGAAGGCCCCGATCGCCCTGAAGGTCGAATCATTCGTGGTTTCAAGGCAGCCTGCGAGGCAGTGGTCGAGCGCGCGAATCGCCTTAAAACCCCCATCGTCTTTAGCGAATCGACCGAATACGCCAGCGACGACAAAATTTTTTCGACTTATAGGGTTAGCGGAGAATTCATCGACACCGGCCCCTTCGACGTCCGGGCCATCGATATCTATTCGTTCCGCAGCGATAAAGTGTGTTCCAAAGACACCTATTGGAAGATCATTACCGGTTGATTATTTGTGCCCCCTACTTGGCAGGATCAGTGGCCCAGCAAATAGAATAGGCAGTCCGAGCCAATGCCAGTTTAGGTATTGTTGAATTCCACTGCCAAACGAGATCTGCTCTCCCACAATATCAGTCGGCAGAAACAACGTGCTGAAATAAAGCCAGAACGGTAGCCAAAGTATGTACCAAACAAACGTCCACGCCGTCACACTGATGCTCTCTGTATCGAATCCAGAATCAACCTATTGAACAACAAAGCTGTGGAGACATCAACAGCCGTCGTATTTTTGCCCAAACAATTAACGATTCAGTACGGATGGCATACGAATTTTCTTCCACAGCGATTCTGCCGGAAGGTTAGACACCCAACCGAGCACCGGCCCATTCATGAAATGCAGCCGTGCCACGATCCATCAAAGGCGACAGTACCCCCCCATCAAATCCAGATGATGCCCGACCTTTTTGCATACCCATTACTGCGCTGACATCCTGCTGGAACACGCGCGTCCAAAATGCATGCTGGTCTTGGCGAAGAGTTTGGTATCGTTCCGTTAACGATTCATCCCCGACACAATACAGACGAACCTTCTCCCGGGTGCGGCCGTATTCCAGCGGGATGACCGCCATCACAAACAGGTGGTCTGCCTGCAGGCCGAGCAGTGTGTTTGGAAATAGTGCGGGGTAATCCGCCTCCTGGAGAAGTTCAGATGACCAGTCCGGGAAAATCGGCAGGTGATCTTGACTACCAGCACCCACTTCATAACAGTGGGATACCTGACCGGCAAATTGTTCCGAGACTTGGATCTCATGATCCTGCAATGGCGATACGCGATTTAATTCCGGGTGTACGGTGGGCAGATGATAGGCTTCGAGATAGTTTTCTACCACGAGTTTCCAGTTGGTTTCGAGGTCAAATGTGATCGAACCGTAGTCGTCTGGTACCCGCAGATAGTCCGCCCCGGTTTTGCCCCAGAGTTTTGACCAACGTTTTTCCAGTGGTGCGATAAATTCATCGAACGGACCGGCTGACCCATCCAGGTTGATAAATACGAGGTCATGCCATACTGCACTGCGGACCTGTACCAGCCCCATACCCGTAACATCAAAACCGTCGACTTGGTGTACACCCGCTCCACCAATATTCGGTGTGCGAATCAGTGAACAGCGTCCCATCTGACCAGGTTCGGCAACCAGTAGGTGGCCCCGGTGACGACAGACATTATGAAAGACCCTCACTCGGTGATCGCGATCACGTACGAGTAACAAAGGCAGCTCCATAAATTCAAGCGGAAATGCATCTCCGGGGTGCGACAAATCACTGGCGAATCCGATACACACCCACATGGGTGAGAAAATTCTCTCACGTTCAACCAGGAAGTCGTCCCGGTTGTCATAGTAGCGGTTGGGTAGACCCCGTTTTACATCGTGATTCATCAGCAACCCCAGCTGGTGGCTGTCTTAGCCAAACGACACCGTCAAGGTGTCAAAATAACCTTACCAACTGCCCGACGGCCTGATACCTCGCCAAAGGCATCGAGAAACTGATCCAGCGAATACGTGCTCGAGACATGCGGCTGAATCGCACCTTCAGTGAACAACTCAAACAGTTCAGCCATGTTCTGTTTGTGTGCTTCGGGTTCACGCTTGGTCCAGTTGCCCCAGAACACACCCACGGCAGCCGCACCTTTTAACAGTGGTAGATTCAGCGGCAGCTTGGGAATGGTACCCGAAGCAAATCCAATCACCAGGTGTCGGCCTTCCCAGGCGATTCCGCGGAATGCAGCTTCTGCCAGGTCCCCGCCGATCGGATCGTAGATGACGTTTGCACCAGCTCCGCCGGTGACCTCCTTGATCCGGTTTTTGAGATCTTCCGTTGCATAATTAATACCGACTTCTGCCCCATGCTCAGCGGCGACGGCCAGCTTTTCGTCACTACTGGCTGCTGCGATCACCCGGGCACCCATCGCGACACCCAGCTCGACAGCGGACAACCCCACGCCGCCCGCTGCACCGAGTACCAACAATGTATCACCGGACTGAAGTCCTGCACGCTGCTTGAGTGCGTAATAGGAGGTGCCGTACACGATGGTTAATCCTGCAGCCTGCTCAAACGGCATACTGTCGGGAATCTGTGTAACAGCCGATGCCGAGATCGCAATATTCTCGGCAAACGCACCGCTCAAACCGTTAAAACAGACACGATCGTCGACCGACACATCGGAGACGCCCTCCCCAACTGCCGTCACAACACCCGCACCCTCACTACCCGGTACAAACGGCAACGGCGGCTTGAACTGGTATTGCCCACGCACACACAAAAGATCAGGGAAATTAAGACCCGCTGCCTGTACCGACACCAAAACTTCACCGGCAGCTGCAACAGGCGTGTCTATCTCTTCAACAGTAAGGTCGGTCTCAGGTCCGAATGCCCGGCAATAAAGCGCTTTCATGACAACACCTCAAACAAGCCTGCAGCACCCATACC
>LUSG01000276.1 GCA_001629395.1 Gammaproteobacteria bacterium REDSEA-S15_B12
GCATGACTAGACGTTTCCCGGATGCGGCGTGTGTCACCTGCGATCGGTATCAGGAGGTTTTCAATCCTAAGGCGCAGAACTTTCGCCTGCAGAAAAAAAAGCCGGCCCTGATACTGGCAAAGAAGTTCGGGGCAACTGTCCTGCCGGCGCCGGAGGGTTATGGCATCGGTGGTGAGCACAATTACTATTTCTCGCATATGTTGAACTGCATTTATGACTGCAGATACTGCTTTCTACAGGGCATGTATCGTTCTGCACATTACATTGTGTTCGTAAATTACGAACGTTTTTTCGATGGTATGGCGGCAAAACTCAAAAACCATCGGGGGGAGGACGTCTGGTTTTTCTCCGGTTACGACTGCGACAGCCTGGCGCTGGAGCCTGTGACCGGATTTGTCCGTGAACTGCTGGATTGGTTGCGCCAGCATCCGCGTGCACAGGTAGAACTTCGAACCAAGAGCACCCAGGTTAGAAGCCTGTTCGAGACTGCACCGTTACCTAATGTGGTCATTGCCTACAGTCTTACACCGGATCAGACTGCAGCAACGCTTGAACACAAGGCACCGTCAATTGAAAAACGCCTCGCTGCATTGGCCGAACTTGCTGAACGTGGTTGGAATGTCGGTCTACGCTTTGATCCGGTACTTTATGAATCGCGCTACCAGTCTCTTTATCAGAGACTTTTCGAAGATGTTTTCGATCGGGTTCCCCAGAACAGTATTCACTCGGTCACCTTGGGGCCGTTTCGTATGCCGAAACCATACTTTCGAAACGTTACCCGTTTGTATCCGGACGAAGCATTGTTTGCCGGCCCCTTTGAATCACGAGATAAGATGATCTCTTACAGTATGGATTGTGAGCAACAGATGATGAGCTTTTGTCATGACCAGTTATTAGGCTATATCGCTGCTGACAAGATTTATACCTGTTCACCCTCATCCAGAGATTGGGTTACCAATGGGCTGGATCGCGATAATTCAGTAGGAATTCAAAATGACTGATCGACTTGATGAGAGAACTCTGATCGTAACGGGCGCCAGTCGCGGCATCGGTGCTGCTGTCAGTCAGTGCTTGTTGGAAAAAGGTGCCACCGTTATTGGTATCGCACGGGATTTCCAGCACTGCACAATAGACAATATGCGGTTTCGACCAGTGCCGCTTGATCTCGCTCAAGTGTCGGCGCTGCCGGACGTTCTTTCACGGCTGGCAAAAACCCACACGGAGATCACGGGTCTCGTTTGTTGTGCGGGTAGAGGGCGGTTTGGTTCTCTCGAAGAGTTTGCCTACAAAGATATCCGTGAACTGGTTGATCTCAATCTGACCAGTCAGATGTATGTTGTCCGTGCCTTTATGCCAGGTATCAAAACCAACGGGGGTGGCGACGTGGTTCTGATGGGGTCTGAAGCTGCACTGTCCGGTGGCCGATATGGGGCGGTCTACTCGGCGACAAAATTTGCAGTGCGGGGATTCGCCCAGGCACTGCGGCACGAGTGTGCTGCGGCAAATGTACGGATCACGATCGTCAATCCCGGTATGGTGCGAACGAAATTTTTTGATTCGCTTAAATTTAAGCCTGGTGCTGACCCCGACAACTATATCGAACCCGAAGATGTTGCGAGCGCTGTCTGCGGGGCACTGTCGGCACGAAGGGGAACCGTGGTGGATGAAATCAACCTGTCTCCCCTGAAAAGGGTGGTTCGCAGGAAAACAGATGACGCCGACAACTAGAGATAGCGGGTACTGAGTTAAGTGTTTCGTAAACCTTTGCTGAGCGCCGCGATATGATCGGGTCCAATACCACAACAGCCACCCGCAATACGCGCCCCGGTATCTAGCCATTTACGGGCTCGGTCTAAATAATCCTCTGGACTGATCTGGTCGACAAACGCCCACTCGGGCCGCGTCCAATAACCTGCGTTGGGGTAGGCACCCCTAAGACCGTCGTAATGTGACTGTAACAATTGAAGTGCGGGCAGCGTGGTGTCTACAGTTGAATGCATTACCAGTAGAGCCGATCCGGCTGTATTCATAATCGTATCAATGGCTCCCCCCAATTCCTGGTGGGCCAGTGGTCTATGGCTGTGGATCCTGCTTTCTTCGATACCGAGAAAGAGTTGGCCTGATTCATGATCTGCCGCACAGCTGACGGCGACCCAGATGGGCACATTGAACTCAGTGATGGCGTTCAGAGCGGTCACAATGGTAGAGGTCTTGGCACCCAAGCTCTCGAGAATAATGAAGTCGACACCGTTTTCCACCAGAATCTCTGCCTGATCCCTGAAATTGGGTGCCAGCTGTTCGTCTGTGTATTGGTCGGTGAAGTGGCCAAAATTCGACACTGATCCCGCAATCAGGATATTTCTATCCACTTCACTCGCATCCAGTGTTTCTCTTGCGAGCTGTACTGCCAGCTCGTTCCAACGCGTAAAGTTTTTCTCCATGCCACCGTTGGTGAGAGCATGCCGCGTCGCAGCATAGGTGTTGACAGTGATGATATCGGCACCAGCATCGATATAGGATTGATGGACATCTCGAACCAGTTGAGGGTGGGTCTCGAGGGCCACCGCGCACCAGACTTCGTGATCCATGGGTGCACCAAGC
>LUSG01000277.1 GCA_001629395.1 Gammaproteobacteria bacterium REDSEA-S15_B12
AAACTGCCCTGATCCAGAAGCACATCAACACGCTCACGTGCAGTCAGCTTTCCCCTTGCGTGCTGCGCATCAATCCGTTCCTGGCCACCGCCCAGTTTGGCGGCTTCACGCCGGCGTTCGAGCTCTTCAATTATTTCGTGCAAAGCCTGTGCTCCCACTAACGCTGACGTTGTCCAAGTAGCTCCACAATATCCTGAGCTGCGGCTGGGATATGGGCACCGGGGCCGTAGATAGCCGACACACCCAACTTGTACATCTCCGCATGATCCTGCGGTGGAATCACACCACCCAGAACCACAATAATATCGGATGCACCCTGGCGCTCAAGTTCTCGCATAACTTCAGGCATCAACGTGCGGTGTGCAGCCGCCTGCGAGGATACACCGATGATATGGACATCATTTTCAACCGCCTGGCGGACTGCATCAGCAGGCGTCTGAAACAATGGACCGATATCAACGTCGAAACCAAGGTCCGCAAACGCCGTAGCGATTACGCTAGCTCCTCGATCATGTCCATCCTGGCCCAGTTTTGCCACCAGTAGCCGGGGTTGTCTACCGACACGATCAGCAAATGACCGAACGGCCGCCTGGGCACTAGTGAAGCTCTGGTCGTTTTTCACAACCGCACTATAAACCCCCGAAACAGTGATAGTCTCTGCGCGATGCCGGCCAAATACTTTCTCCAGGGCGGTAGAAATCTCACCCACTGTCGCTCGAACCCTGGCAGCATCCATCGCACAGGCCAGAAGATTATTATTTTGCTGTTCTTTGCCTGCTGCATGCTCGAGCACCTGTAGCGCTTCTTGGCAGCGCGCTTCATCACGGGCCGAACGAACGCTTTCCAAACGCTGTAACTGTGCGTCACGAACCACCATGTTGTCTACACTGAGAATCTCGACTTGCTCTTCTTCATCGGGCTGATATCGGTTTACCCCAACAATAACCTCCTCCCCCCGATCAATCCTTGCCTGCCGACGTGCGGCGGCTTCCAAGATTCTCAGCTTGGGCAGGCCAGCACTGACGGCCTCAGTCATACCACCTAGTCCCTCGACCTCATCGATCAGCTTGCGAGCCTCATGCACCAGGGAACTTGTCAAACTCTCAATATAATAAGAGCCGCCAAGAGGATCGACTACGTCCGTGACACCAGTCTCTTCACGCAGTACAAGCTGTGTATTGCGTGCTATACGTGCCGCAAAATCTGTAGGCAATGCCAGCGCCTCGTCAAAACTATTCGTATGCAGCGACTGCGTGCCGCCCAACACACCAGCCAGTGCTTCAATCGTAGTACGTATGATGTTGTTGTATGGATCCTGGCTAGTCAGGCTCACGCCCGAAGTCTGACAATGCATGCGAAGCATCAGTGAACGGGGGTCCTTTGGAGAAAATTGTTCGCTGACTAACTCCGACCATAACTGCCTGGCCGCACGCAATTTGGCGACCTCCATAAAAAAGTTCATCCCGATGCAGAAAAAGAAAGACAGCCGCGGCGCAAAATCATCAATCTTAAGGCCACTCGCTATCGCAGCGCGTGCATACTCGATGCCATCGGCCATTGTGTATGCCAATTCCTGAACACAAGTTCCCCCCGCCTCCTGCATGTGGTATCCCGAAATAGAAACCGGGTTGAATCGCGGCATATTTTGCGTAGTAAAGGCGATGATGTCTGCCACGATCCGCATCGATGGCCTGGGTGGGTAAATGTAAGTATTGCGAACCATGAACTCTTTCAGAATATCGTTCTGTATCGTTCCAGAGAGTGTGGCAAGGTCGCAACCTTGCTCTTGAGCTGCGACAGCGTACATGGCTAGAACGGGCAGTACCGCGCCATTCATCGTCATCGATACGGATATTTCTCCCAACGGAATCTGATCAAACAGAATCTTCATATCCTCTACGGTGTCAATTGCTACGCCCGCCTGGCCTACGTCCCCAGCCACCTCTGGATGGTCTGAGTCATAACCCCGGTGTGTTGCCAGATCAAATGCCACGGACAAACCGGTCTGTCCCGCAGCCAGGTTACGCCGATAAAACGCATTTGACTCTTCAGCCGTCGAGTAGCCGGCGTATTGACGGACTGTCCACGCCCTACCCGGGTACATCGTGGCCCGTGGTCCTCGACGATAAGGGGGAAATCCTGGTAGGGAATCTCGCTGGGCCATATCATCAAGATCAGCAGCCGTGTACAACGGCTTGACAGTGATCCCTTCGGGAGTCTGCCGACAGAGCGACTCGGCTGTAGCTGACGTTAACTCCCGCGCGGCAAGATCGCGCCAGTCATCCAAAGTTCGAATATCGAAGTCTTTCACCGCAATATTTCTCAGGGAGCAGGGTAACCGATACTATTCAAAGCCTCTGTTATCTCGTCCAGCGCCTCGGGATCATCAATGGTTGCAGGCATCTGCCACTCTTCACCATCTGCGATCTTTCTCATCACACCGCGAAGAATCTTACCGGATCTCGTCTTTGGAAGCCGTCTGACCACGACTGACTGCTTGAACGCTGCGACCGGACCAATCCGATCTCGAACCATCTGCACAACCTCAGCGGAAATTTCCTCACTCGGCCTGTCACAACCGGCATTGAGCACGAGAAAACCCAGTGGCGCCTGCCCTTTCAGGGCATCCTGGACGCCGGTTACCGCACATTCGGCCACATCAGCATGATCAGCCAGCACCTCTTCGATTGCACCCGTCGACAGCCGATGGCCCGCGACATTGATAATGTCGTCGGTCCGTGACATCACATAGACATAACCTTCGTCATCAATCATTCCCGCGTCAGAGGTATTGTAGTAACCTTCGAACTGACTGAGATAAGCATCAAAGAACCGCTCGCGGGCATTCCAGAGTGTCGGAAATGATCCGGGTGGAAGAGGCAGCTTAACCACCAGTGTGCCGATGTCACCCGGTGTCACAGGCCCTCCATCGTCCCCGAGCACGCCCAGATCCCAGCCGGGCACGGGCTTAGACGGCGAGCCTTCTTTAATCGCCAGCATCTCGATACCCCGGCAGTTCGCCGCAATAGACCAACCGGTCTCCGTCTGCCACCAGTGGTCAATCACTGGCACGTTCAGCTTATCCTCGGCCCAGTGCAATGTGTCAGGATCCGTTCTTTCACCAGCCAGAAATAAACACTCGAACTGACTCAAGTCATACTTTTTCAGATACTCACCATTTGGATCTTCTTTTTTGATTGCTCTAAATGCTGTTGGCGCAGTAAACAAGGATTTAATTTTATAGTCTGAAATTATCCTCCAAAAAACTCCTGCATCAGGAGTGCCAACGGGTTTTCCTTCAAATAATACAGTAGTGCATCCCTTAAATAACGGAGCATAAACAATGTAGGAG
>LUSG01000278.1 GCA_001629395.1 Gammaproteobacteria bacterium REDSEA-S15_B12
CCGACATTCAATGGCTATGCGTTCAGGGCGGCGCAGGATCTGATCTTTGGTGGCCGCGAAGAGCGCAACGGGTATACCGAACCGGCGCTACACCGTCGGCGCCTGGAAATGAAAGCCTAGACCTTTATCCCATCAGGCTGTGTGCGCGTCAGCATCTATCTCAAGCTCAGCTAGCTGAGCCACGGTGATCGGCTTGACCGGCGGCCGGATACGGTAGTGCCCGACCTCGTCCATGCCCAGCCCATGGTGCTCAGCAATCAGCCGACTGACCGTCACACCACACTTGCGCCCCATGCACGGTCCCATGCCGCAGCGGGTAAACGCCTTACCCTGGTTCGGACCGACACAGCCTAATGTGGCCACCTGCCTGATCTGTCCGGCAGTCACTTCCTCACAGCGACAAACAATGGTCTCATCATCCGGCGGTAACTCAAATTCCTGCGCTGGGGGGTAAAACTGATCAAGACAGCGCCGAAGCAAGCGCTGTTGTCTAACCAGTAATGGGTGGGCTGCATTTCCGAGAGCATTTTGTTGCTTGCCTTCAAGACAGGCAATCACCTCACTGGCCACCGCTTCACCGTGCAGAACCGACGCATCGGCACCGATGATACCGGCCGCATCGCCCACAACTGACACGGACTGTCGGCTCGTCTGCCCTGCCCCGGTAATGTCTGGCACCCAGCAGCGCTGCTGTACATCCCAGTGATGCCGGCAACCGGCCGACATGGCGAGCCAGGTGTTGGGTATGACCCCATCGTGCACCAGCAGCAGGTCAACGTCATCAGTGAACTGTCGATCACAAGACACATAGCTGATGCTGGAGAGTTTTTCGACGCCGCCAGCACGCAGTCGATGAACCCGCTTACGGACCCGCACCTCCCGACGTACTTCGCGCATCCACCCCAACCCCCGGAACATCGATGCGGGATCGACGGTCAGCGCAGCCAGTACCGACAGCTTGGCCTGCAACGATGCCCGCGGCTGCGTATCAAGGATAACTTGCGGTTTTTTCCCTGCTTTAATCAGCTGGCTGACGTACAGGTAAAGCAAAGGTCCACTGCCGGCAACCGCAATGCGCCCGTCCGGCACCAGGCCTGAGGATTTAAGCAGCGTCTGCGCCGCACCCACAGTCATCACGCCGGGCAATGTCCAGCCCGGAAATGGTGTTGGTCGCTCCATGGCGCCGGTCGCAAGAATTATGTGACCAGCCTGGATCAGTCGCACCCGCCCATCGCGTACGACACCGACTGCAAGCGTCGACTCTCCAGCGGCAGAGATCTCCCAGACACTCGTGCCAGGCCAGTACTGTGCACCGCTGCTGTGCAGGCGCTCAACCAGTTTCGATCCGTTGCGGTAATGACTGCCCAGAACATTCAGGTCTGCAGACCTCTTGTCAGTGACTTTCTCAACACCGCGGTATACCTGGCCACCGGGTGCCGTGTGCTCGTCCAGCACCAGCACCCGAACACCGCTTTGTGCCAAGCAGCTGGCGGCAGTCATGCCGGCCGGTCCGGCGCCAACCACCACGACATCAATGACGACGTTCTCAGGCATGGTCAGTTGCGTCCTTCGGAATTACCAGGCCGTGACCCGGAATGGGGACGGATTCGCATACCGTCGCGCACCGTCACCAGGCACGCCTGCAGATTGGTCTCACCATCGATTTCGACCAGGCAGTCAAAACAATTGCCGATCATGCAGAACGGAGCCCGCGGCGCTGCACTGACTGGTGTTCGCCCGAAGCACGAGATGCCGGCAGCCAACAGTGCCGCTGCAACCGAGTCGTCCGCTACAGCCTCGATTGCCCGATCACAGAACCAGATCGTGACTGGATCACTGACTCGGTCTCTACGCCGGAACATTGAATCGTTCCGGGTGAAAACAGCGGTATCCAGACGGTATCTTGCCATCCAGCACCCAGCGCGACACGTCCGTGGCATGCACCGCCGCCAGCGTCACACCACTGTGGCACGAAAAAGAGAATGCCTCCGGGTAGGCATCGGACTGCAGGTATACCGGAAAGCCATCCGGCGTCATTATCCGCAGTGCGGCCCAGGTCCGCTGCACGCGCAGCTGCTTAAGATGTGGAAAAGCAGTGGTACAGCGCCGGGTGATGTCGCGCAATGTGGTGGTTTCGGTTTCATCATTGAAGCCCACGTCTCTCGCCGACGGGCCCAGCAGATAATTCCCGTCGTCAGTCTGGCGGACGTAATTGGTCGGATAGGCCATGGTCATTTGCGCGCGTTCGGTCACCACGACCTGACCCTGAACCGGAAATATAGGAATTTCCATGCCCAGGTGATGACCGAGCTCAACTGAACCGTGACCCGCTGCGATCACAAGTTTGTCACACCCGAACCGGTGCCCGCCATCGCAGTGAATCTCGAATCCACCGGCAGTCACCGGCACTATACGGGTGACCTTGGCGCGCGGTGTGTAGACGCCTCCGTTCAGTTGAAAACCTTCCTGCAGCGCGCGCAGCAGTTTCAGTGGATTGGCGTGGCCGTCATGCGGGCAATAGGTTGCGCCCGGGACAGCGGGACCGATCTCCGGGAGCTGTTCACGCAAAGCGGACCGTTCCACGATTTCATAATCGTAACCATCTTCACCAGCTTCATTGCGCAGCTGCTTCAGCAAGGCCAGGTTATCCGCAAACTCTTGCTCATCGAGCGAGACATAAAACCCGCCCGGGCGATGGTATTCGACTGATATCCCGGTCTGCGCATGGAGTTGTTCACTGAACGGTGTCCAGGCGTAGGCCGAGCGCAGACTCCAGCGGGCATAGTCCGGCATGCTAAGACCCTTGCCCTGTACCCAGACCAGCCCGAAGTTGCCTCGTGCTGTACGAATGGCGTGATCACCTTCATCAATTAATCCCACACGCCCACCGTCAGCGCTTAAGCCATAGGCAAACGCCGAACCCAGCAGCCCGCCGCCGATCACGGCAATATCGAGATGTTTCAAAGACAGCCTCCCGTTGGGGCCAACCCAGTTCGATCAGGGGCACGCACGTTTTCTACCTCGCGGTCCGGGGCAACCGTGACAGCAGGGCGCGAAGGCCGACCAGAGCAAGTGCTGAGCCGGCCGCCATGGCGACAAAAGCCAGCCCCCAGCCCTGAATCGATTGCCGGCCACCTGCCAGGTCCAGCACCACACCCACCACCAAGGGACCAAGGAACCCCCCCGAAAATCCCCATACCGAGTGCATCGCCAGTGTTGCGCCACGTTCACCTGCACGGGCTGCTGCCACCGTACCCCCGGTCAGCGCAGCCGAATCGCCCATGATAAAACCTGAATACAGCCCCGCGATCAGCACCACCACCATAAACGGCGCAGCTCCCAGAAAACCCAGGCTGCAACCTGTGATGACGGACACCCCCATCACCACAGACACAATCTTACGGCGACCATGGCGCAGTGCCAGGTGGGCACCGAGAACACTCGCTGGCATGCCAACCAGGCTGAACACTGCGGCATAGCCGGCGATGGCTTCCGAGCTGATCGCCGTACCCGATACAGCCGCGGCAAACACCAGAAACGCCACGATCCAGGCACGGTAGGCGAACAACTCGTAGGTATGGCCGGTGTAACCCCAGATGTAGGCCACCGCAGCACGATTGGTGAACACCGGCCGGAAGTCCAGTGGGTGGCGGTCGCCAGACTTCAGCACGTTCGGTTGTTTCGGAGATACGGTAGTCAGGATCAGCAGCAGACAGGCCAGCTGCGCCAGCCCCGCCAGTAGAAAGACCAGTGGCCATTCATAACGCGCAGCAAGCCAACCGGTCAGATAGAACGATGCTGCCGTGCCCAGACTGAATGCACTCAGATACCACGGCAGTGTACGCTGGCGATTGTCCTCGGACAGACGGTCGTTCAACATTTGGAGACCTGGCATATAGGTGCCGGCCAGTGCGATCCCTGAAAGAAACCGAAATACCATCGCTGACCAGAACCCCTCAGCCAGAACGGCATAGCCCAAAGAGGCGACTACCCCAACGCCAATACTGAAAAGATAAATTCGCTTGGCATCGACTGAATCGGTCATCCCCACCAGCAGCGGAACGGCCATCACGTAGCCCGCGTAATAAATACCGCCAATCCATCCCGCCTCGGTGTTGGACAGATCCCACAGCACCATAAAATCAGGCAGCAACACGGCGAAGTTGGCAAAGCTTGTCATCGCAAGCACTTGTGCGATGCACAACGTTACAAGCAACGCTACCGTTGACATGGCTGACGGTCGCGGGATTTGAGCACTGCTAGCCCGTACCCGGAAAAGGAATCACAATTACGACCCGGGCTCGTCGTAATAACCGATCTTGTCACCTTCTGTACTGACACCCAGGCCATTGAGGTGCCGGTTGACATAGTTAAAGTACCCACAGACCTGGTTTGTTTCCAGGATCTCGCCATCGCTTGCGCCGCTGGCTCGGAGTCCGTCGACATCGTCGCGGGTAATAGATGCCGGTGACAGGGTTAGCTTTTCAACATACTGAAGCAGCGCAAGGAATTTTCCCTCGAATGCCTGTTCAGGCTCACGGTTGTCCAGTGCAGCCAGTGCCGCATCACCGGTCTCACCGCCACCCAACAACGCCCTGGCGTTGTGCCAATGGTGAGTCAAGCTGTAGTCACAGCCGTTAAGGATGCTGGTGTAGCTACCGACCGCCTCCAGGAACCAGTCCGGCAAGGTGTTGTCGGGATGGTGAAGCACGGCGCGGTACAGGGCGACGTGACCGTCCAGGGTATGGGGTCGCAGGGAATGGGCTTGCATGACATTGTCCACCGTACCGGCCGGTGTACGGGCTTTTTCATAGAGTTTTGCCAGTTTGCCATCCGCCGCGTCGGGCGGCACCATCTCAATCCAGGCCCGCATCAACGACCACCTTCTGCCTTGCGGTAACCGAACGCGTTGTCATAGCGTTCGTTGACATAGTCGGCACAGCGGGTTGCCTCGTAGCGCACAGTCTCCCCCGCTCCGGCAACAGGCTGTATCAGCATGTCCCAGTTGGGATCGACAAACATGGCCAGTGAAATTCTTTCTTGCCCGGAACTGTTCACTACCCGGTGTGGCGTTGATTGAAACCGATCATTGGTCCAGCGCGCCAACAGGTCGCCAACATTCACGACAAAGGCATCCTCAATCGGGGAAGCTTTCACCCAGTCACCGCTGCGGGACCTGACCTGCAACCCACCGACAGCATCCTGCTGTACCAGTGTCAGGGTCCCGTAATCCGTGTGTGGTGATACCCCGAATTGCTGGTCACCCAGATCAGGTACCTGTGGCGGATACCAAACTGCGGCCGCTCGGGAGACCGGACGGTCCATGTGACGAATGAAATAATCCGGCGGTATTTCCAGGCTCAGAGCAAACGCCCTCAACAACTGTTCACCACAGTGCTGCATCTCGGTAAAGTATCGGTTAAACACGTCGCGCATCCCCGATGGGGTCTCCGGCCAACGGTTCACTGCCAGTAATCGGTCACCGGCGATCACATCTGGATCTTCAGGCGGCACGTCCAGTCCCCAGATAAAACTTTCCTTAAGATCGAATCGCTCGCTGCCCTCCATCCGGGCTTCACCGATTCGCAACCAGCCACGATGGCCCCCGCTTACCGCGACCCTATCCTTAACATCGTCCGGTGATCGGAAGAAGGCCTGCGAGAGCGTGTACGTTTCGTCGAGCATGTCCCGCGATACGCCATGCCCCCTGACGTAGAAAAACCCTATGCCCTCCGCTGCCCGAACCATTTGGTCGGCCACCGCTCTTAGCTGACGATCGTCACCCCCCTCAAGACCGGACACATCAATGACTGGAATTTCATCGACAGAAATGTCTCGTACCTTTGCATAGTTCATCAGTCATTCCTCACATGATGCTGAATCCGTTGGACTGTTGTGGCTGGACACAGGATCAATACACCGATATTAATCGAATCATAGTGCAGGTGCTTTCTACTGAGCAATTCCATAGCCGGCACAACGGCAGTTCGTCCAGCCCCGAAGCCCAGACACAGCCGCCGGCAGCGCCTTATTCCTGCGCCTGACAGCGCTGAAAGATAAAGATAGACTCCATCAGTCCGTGTCTGGTTGACCCAAGACAGAAACTCACAACATCAGCCCAAGACATTAAGTTAAGCACATGAAAATCATCCGAATCTCAGTCTTTCGTGCAGACCTGCCGATGAAGGAGGGGTTTTACAGCTGGTCGACCCAGTCACACACCGCATTCGATAGCACCGTGGTCATCATCGAGACCGACGAAGGCATCTGTGGTGCAGGCGAATGCTGTCCCCTTGGACCCACTTACCTGCCGGCCTACGCCGAAGGGGTTCGTACCGGTATCGCCAAGGTGGCACCGGCCCTGATCGGACTGGATCCGACGCAGCTGGATTGTGTGAACCACACACTGGACGCCCTGCTCAAGGGGCATCCCTACGTTAAATCAGCGATCGACATGGCCTGCTGGGATATTCTGGGCAAAAAGACCGACCTCCCCGTGTACACCCTGCTCGGCGGCAAACAACAGGATAAAGTCAAACTGTACAAGGTGGTCACACGCACCGATCCGGACGCTATGGCTGCCCGCATTCCGGAATATCGTGCACAGGGCTACCGCAACTTTCAGGTTAAGGTCGGCGAGAACCCACTGACCGATATCAGTCGCATTCGTAAAATTGCTGCCTGCATGGAGCCCGGGGAAGTGCTGAATGCCGATGCCAACACCGGCTGGAAGCAACACCAGGCACTGGTCGTGGCCGACGCAATCAAAGACCTGCCGCGGGAACACGAACTCCTTTTGTACTTTGAGCAGCCGTGTCTCACCTACGAAGAATGTCTGACGGTACGCCGACATACCGATCTGCCTTTTGTGCTCGACGAATGCATGGACAGTCTGGCGGCCCTGCTCCGAGCACATCATGACAATGCCATGGATTTGATTAACCTGAAAATCAATCGCATGGGTGGGCTCACACGAGCCCGGCAGATTCGTGACCTGTGCGTATCGCTTGGGCTGCCGATGAACGTCGAAGACAGCTGGGGCGGTGAGATCGCGACCGCTGCAATTGCGCATCTGGCACACTCCACCCCGACCGAATTTCAGTTTCAATCGTCTGCATTTCACGAATACTCGACCGTCTGTATCGCAGACGGTGCACCGAGCGTTAAAAACGGCTATATGTCTGTTGCTGACACTGCGGGACTGGGAGTCACACCGATAATAGAATCACTGACAAGCGTCTCTGAATTCAACTGACGAAAACTCAAAGGAATAACTATCCATGAACTTTGAAGGAATCTACACACCGGTGATCACACCATTCAATGAGGACTTCTCCATCGACCGTCAGGGGTTTGCCACCGTGCTTGAGTTTCTGATTGGTGCGGGTGTAAACGGTATCGTGGTCTCGGGCACAACGGGTGAATACTATGCGCAGACGATTGAAGAACGCGTTGAGCTGACACGATTTGCAAAACAAGTTATCTCGGGCAAGCTGCCACTGATTGTCGGTACCGGTGCCATCCGTACCGAAGATTCGATCATCCTGGCGGAGGCTGCGTGTGCGGCCGGAGCCGACGCACTGATGATCAATTCGCCGCCTTACGCTTTGCCTACGGAAGGTGAAAACGCACAGCACGCCCTGGCAATCGACAAGGCTGCTGATCTTCCGATCATCCTGTACAACTACCCCGGCCGAACCGGTGTGGGCATGGGCGAGACTTATCTGCAGATCGTCAGCCAGTCGGAGAATTTCTGCGCCATCAAAGAAAGCTCCGGAGACATAGGCCGCCTGCACCTGCTGGCCAACGAATACCCAACCCTCCAGCTGTCCTGCGGCATGGACGATCAAGCCCTTGAATTTTTTGTCTGGGGTGCCCGCAGCTGGGTCGCTGCCGGCGCCAATTTTGCACCTGAAGCCCACATCGCGCTCTACCAGGCATGTGCAGTCGACGGCGACTACGAACGAGGTCGAAAAATCATGGCTGCCATGCTGCCATTGATGGCGATCCTCGAACAGGGAGGACAGTTCGGACAATGCATCAAACAGGGTATGGCACTGCGTGACCTGCCAGCCGGCCCACCAAGAAAACCACTGAGTCCGCTGAACAGCGCAGACCAGAATGCCCTGGCACAGGTCATCCGCGAAATGGATTCAAGAATCAGCGCTATCGTCGACGAGTAAATACCCGCCACACCATCTATTTGGAGAAACAACCCATGCAATCTGATTATCGAGTCGTCGTGATTGGTGGCGGCGTAGTCGGCGCTTCAGTGCTGTACCACCTGGCAAAACTCGGCTGGACGGATGTTTGCCTGATTGAACGTTCGGTACTGACCGCTGGTTCTTCGTGGCACGCTGCCGGGGGTATTCACGCGTTAAATGCAGACCCGAATATGTCCGCTTTACAGGCCTACACCATTAACTTGCTCGCCGAAATTGAACAGGAGTCTGGTCAATCGATTAATCTGCACATGACAGGAGGAATTAGCGTCGCTTCTACACCGGATCGGTGGGAATGGCTGCAATCGGCTTACCGGACTTACCAGACCGTCGGCATCGAAGATTGCTACCTGATGACGCCAGATGAGGTCCGTACCAAGTGCCCAATTATGGATACCACCGGTGTGCTCGGCGGGCTCTGGGCAGACCGCGAAGGATACATCGACACCACCGGTATGGTGCTGGCCTATGCCAAATCTGCGCGACAGCGCGGCGCCGAAGTGATCGAACACAACAAAGTGGAGTCCCTCACACAACGTTCAGATGGCAGCTGGGACGTGATCACAGAACAGGGTCCGGTACATGCCGAACACGTGGTCAATGCCGGCGGACTGTGGGCCAAACAGGTGGGCCGCATGGTGGGGCTCGATCTGCCGCTGTCGCCGCTGGAGCACCACTACCTGGTGACCGACACCATTCCCGAAGTCGAGGCGATGGATTTTGAATTGCCCATGACCGTTGATCTCGAAGGATTCACCTACATGCGCCAGGATCAAAACGGCATTCTGGTGGGCATTTACGAGATCAACCACCAGCACTGGAACATCGACGGTGCCCCCTGGGACTACGGCATCGAACTGATTCAGGAGAACACCGACCGCATTGCCGACGAGCTGGAGATGGCGTTCAACCGCTACCCGGTGCTGAACGATGTCGGCGTCAAAAACTGGGTCAACGGGGCCTTTACCTTCTCGCCCGACGGCAATCCGCTGGTGGGCCCGGTGTCCGGCGCTCCCAATTACTGGCTGGCCTGCGGCGTGATGGCGGGTTTTCTACAGGAAACAGAAGCCGATGCCTGGCCGATGGACATTGCACGTTACGGCGACTTCACGTCGAACCGCGAGTACATCCGGCAGACCACGGGCCAGTTCTACTCCCGCCGCTTTGTCATGACCTACCCCAACGAGCAGCTGCCGGCAGGTCGACCCCTGCGCAAAACACCGGCGTATGATGCCATGACCACTGCCGGGGCCCAGTGGGGCTGCAGCTGGGGTCTAGAAGTTCCACTGGTGTTTGCCCCGCCGGGATTCAGCGAGACACCATCACTGAATCGCTCAAACGCGTTTCCGCTCGTTGCCGAAGAATGCGCCGCGGTCAGAGAGGGCGTGGGCTTGCTCGACATCAGTGGCTTCTCCCGCTACGAAGTCAGTGGAGCGAACGCCGAAGCCTGGCTCGATCGCCTGATGGCATCACGGTTGCCCCCTGTCGGTCGAGCACGACTGGCGCCGATGCTGGCGCCCAGCGGCCGGCTCAAAGGTGATCTGACCATCATCAACTGGGGCGAGGGAAACTGGTGGATCATGGGTTCGTATTACCTTCGTAATTGGCACATGCGCTGGTTCCAGGATCATCTAGAAGACGGCGTGACTGTACGCGACATCTCCGATGCCACGATAGGTTTTGGCCTGGTCGGACCTGGGTCACGCGATGTCCTCGCCGGCCTCACCCACCAGGATGTCAGTCACGATGCGTTCGGTTTCATGGGCTGCCAGGAACTGGATGTCGGCCTTTTCCGCAGCAAAGTCGTTCGCCTTTCAGTGTGCGGAGAGCTCGGCTACGAGATCAACTGCAGTGCGCTTGAACATACCGCACTGCGGAAGATACTTCTTGAAGCAGGTCGTGATCAGGGAATCCGCGAATTTGGTTTCTACGCCATGAATGCGCTGCGGCTGGAAAAAAGCTTTGGTATCTGGAATGCTGAATTCACACAGGATCGGACCCCGGCCATGACTGGGATGGATCGTTGGGTAGACTGGGCGAAAACAGATTTTATTGGCCGGGACGCAGCACTGGAGGCCCGCGAGAAAGACAGTGCACTGCAGCGTCTGGTGACCCTGGAAATCGACGCCGACAACGCCGACGCCTCCGGCTATGAACCGGTCTGGTTCAATGACAAGCGGGTGGGTTTCACGACGTCCGGTGGATATGGCCACCACACTGGCAAGAGCCTCGCCATGGCGCTTGTCGACAGACACATCAGCGACGATACCGAACTCTCGGTCCATGTGGTGGGCAAGCTACAAGATGCCCAGATCCTGACCGAACCCGCGTGGGATCCTTCGGGTCAGCGGATGCGCAAATAGTCAGCGGGCTAAAGCACTAACACCTTGAATCTGTAAGGTTCGACCGGGCGACGCAGCGT
>LUSG01000279.1 GCA_001629395.1 Gammaproteobacteria bacterium REDSEA-S15_B12
TCCGATTAGAGGTTGAGGCACAACGCTCGCCAGGCTCCAATCGATCCGCATTCATCGCAAGACACATTGAACAACCGGGCTCTCTCCACTCGAATCCGGCCCCAGTAAAAACTACATCCAGCCCTTCTGCTTCAGCCTGACGCTTAACCAGCCCGGACCCCGGAACGACCATTGCCAGCGACACATTTGAGGCAACACTATGACCTCGGGCAACTTGCGCTGCGGCTCTTAAGTCTTCAATTCTTCCGTTTGTACAAGAACCAATGAACACCTTGTCCACCTTGACCTCATTGATCGGTGTCCCAGACTCCAGGTCCATGTACTCCAATGCGCGTACCCAACCGTCTCGGCGAGTCTCGTCAGCTTGACCTTGCGGATCAGGAATCACCCCATCAATCGGAATGACCATTTCGGGTGATGTACCCCAGGTGACCTGCGGCGTAATCGCCTGTCCATCAAGCTTAATTTCCCGATCAAATACTGCATCTTTGTCCGAAACATAACCAGACCAGAGTTGTTTCGCTTCGACCCATTGCTCGCCCTTGGGGGTGTAAGTCCGATTCTCGAGATAATCGATCGTTACCTCGTCAACTGCAATGATGCCACAGCGGGCTCCTGCTTCAATCGTCATATTACACAAAGTCATTCTCGATTCCATACTCAACGCACGGACCGCGCTGCCTGAGAACTCAATGGCACAACCTGTACCGCCCGATGTTCCAATTTTGCCTATGATCGCGAGGATCAAATCCTTAGCACCAACTCCAGGCCGCAATTCGCCGTCTATGGTGATCCGCATCTTGTGCATTTTCCGAGACACAAGGCATTGTGTCGCCAGTACGTGCTCAACTTCAGAGGTGCCTATACCAAAAGACAGTGCACCAAAAGCACCGTGGGTAGCAGTATGGGAATCTCCGCATACGATCGTCATTCCTGGGAGCGTTGCACCTTGTTCGGGGCCAATCACATGCACAATCCCCTGTCGCGGATCGTTCATATCGTATTCGGTAATACCAAACTCCTTGCAGTTCTGATCAAGGGTCGTAACCTGAAGCTGTGACACCGCATCACTGATTCCGTCGGTTCGATCAGTCGTGGGTACATTATGATCAGCAACTGCCAAGTTCGCGCCGACTCGGCGTGGTAATCGTCCAGCTTCTTTGAGACCAGCGAAGGCTTGCGGCGACGTCACCTCATGAATCAGATGGCGATCTATAT
Organism: Gammaproteobacteria bacterium REDSEA-S15_B12; assembly: GCA_001629395.1. Classification (GTDB taxonomy): domain Bacteria; phylum Pseudomonadota; class Gammaproteobacteria; order Arenicellales; family UBA868; genus REDSEA-S09-B13. The sequence continues at coordinate 1,219 of LUSG01000279.1, forward strand.
AGATCAGTGATGTGCCGTCATCTTCTTCACGCACAACATGGCTATCCCATAGCTTGTCGTACAGGGTTTTTCCAGACATTTTTAGTGAAACTCAATTAATGATTGTGGAATAAAATTGTAGCACATCACCGAGCCATCCTTGACTGTCACTGGCGGTTGCCACCCGATAATTTAGCGTAAACTCCAAGATCCTGGTGACACGACAGACCCTTAATAATCTATTCTGCCAAACAGCAACCTAGTACGAACAAATGACCAACTTTCTGACACTGTTCCAAAGATTGCAAAGCGAGCTTGGGGAAGCGGCTCTGCCGCTTTACCCTGAAGCAAAAGCGCCTCGGGAGTTGATCCTGAGTCAGGCACTTCATCCAGAATTATCTAAGGATGCCGCAACGCTCATTTTTGAACACAACCGTTGCGCCAATCTACTAGACCCGATTTCGCTGTATCCCACATTAGATGCATTAGGCGCTTTGAAAGCTCAGATTTTGCAAAGTGGTCGCGCAGACATCGATGCCATACGATTCATCGAAGACATGGGATACCTCGTGACGCAGCTACTATCAGATCTAGACGAGCAATCGTTAGACCGAACTGAAAACCCCCTTACAGAAGTCCGGATGTAGCTTTCAAATAGCGGCCAGGGCCTAAGTTTTTTTATCTGGTTTCGGTGTGTCCGTCGATGCGGAGATACAGGGGCCTTTCGACTCTGCTGCAAGACTGCGGTGGCGCAGCATATGATCCATCAATACTAAAGCGAGCATTGCTTCAGCTATCGGTACTGCCCGTATACCCACGCAAGGATCGTGACGCCCCGTTGTAACAACCTCAACGGGTTCACCATGTATATCGACACTACGCCCGGGGATTTGAATGCTCGAAGTTGGTTTCAGCGCAATTGAAACTACGATCTCCTGACCACTAGAAATACCCCCTAGAATTCCACCGGCATTGTTGCTCAGGAATCCTTCCGGGCGTATCTCGTCACGGTGTTCTGAGCCATGCTGTCTAACACTGTCAAATCCGGCGCCCAGTTCTACCCCTTTGACCGCATTTATAGACATCATTGCCTTAGCTACTTCCGCATCCAGTTTGTCAAATACCGGTTCACCCAACCCGGCCGGAACATTTGTCGCCTCAACATTGACCCGTGCACCAATAGAGTCTCCAGCTTTACGCAGCGCTTGAATCAGTTTCTCAAGTTTTTCGATCTTATCGGCATCGGGGAAGAAAAACGGGTTGCGGGAAATTTCATCGAAGTTGTGTTGATCGGCAACGATGTCTCCCATCTGCTGGAGGTAACCGGTGATCTGTATACCGCTGTTAAGATTTAGATATTTTCGGGCGATGGCACCTGCGGCGACACGGCAGACCGTTTCGCGGGCCGACGCCCGCCCGCTGCCCCGGTAGTCTCGGATTCCGTACTTTCTTAAATAGGTGTAATCAGCATGGCCCGGTCTGAATTGCTCCCGAATCCGTTCATAATCCTTCGTTCGCTGATCTTCGTTTCTGATCACTATACCAATCGGCGCACCGGTGGTGACACCGTCAAACACACCTGACAGGATCTCGGCACGGTCAGACTCGCGCCTTTGGGTCGTATGTTTTGACTGTCCGGGCCGACGCCGATCCAGATCCTGTTGAATATCATCAGGGCTAAGCTCCAGGCC
>LUSG01000028.1 GCA_001629395.1 Gammaproteobacteria bacterium REDSEA-S15_B12
ACAGTGTGCAATCAGGGACAACATTGGTAAAACGCCTCGATTACGAGGCCCTGGGGCCCAACAAGGGCGCTAAAAACAAGATGCTGCAAAGGCAATTCAGTCACCTCAGATACAGTGACAGCACGAGTCGCCGATACAACAAACTTGGTTCCAAAGTCCATCGGGTCCTACAGAGTTGCGATTAGGGACAGGTGGGAGAATGAGATGACAGCAATCGCAGAACGTCCTCATGTTGTTATAGCAGGAGCTGGTTTTGCGGGTCTTTACGCCGCGCGTTCACTGAGAACTGCCCCTGTCCGGGTAACCATTGTCGATCGTCAAAATCACCACTTGTTTCAACCGCTCCTTTACCAAGTCGCAACAGCCGGTCTTTCGGCACCCGACATTGCGTCGCCCATCCGAGGCATCCTTCGGCAACAAGCCAACACGACCGTTCTGCTTGCCGAAATAGAGCACGTCAATCCGAACCACCGATGCCTCGTTCTGGACAGTGGTGAACTGGCCTACGACTTCTTAATTCTGGCTACGGGTTCAACGCCCAACTACTTCGGTCACGACGAGTGGGCGCAGCATGCCCCGGGCCTGAAGAATATCCAGGACGCGTTCGAGATTCGTCGCCAGGTGCTACTGGCCTTCGAGGCAGCCGAACGGGAGCCAGATACTGAAAAGCAGCGGGCATACCTTACCTTTGGCATCGTAGGGGCAGGCCCTACTGGAGCTGAACTTGCAGGAATCCTTCGGGAGATCGCCCAACACACACTCGCGCGGGATTTCCGCAATTTCGATCCCAGATCAACTCGAGTCGTCCTCATTGACGCGGCAGAGCGCGTACTGCCAACCTTTCCAGAACCGTTGTCGCAGAAGGCCCGAGTCATGCTGGAGACACTCGGGGTAGAAATTCAAACGAGCTCACAGGTCGTCGACATTGATGAGTCGGGCCTCACCTTGACGTCTACAGCACCGTTGGCAACAGCACCTGAGAGAATATCTGCGCGCACCGTTCTCTGGGCAGCAGGGGTCAAGGCATCGCCGCTTGCCGAAAGCTTAAATACCCCCCAAGACGAGTGGGGCCGGGTGTACGTTGAGTCTGATCTCTCCGTCCCAGGCTATCCAGAGTTATTCGTGGTCGGCGATCTGGCCCACGTAGACCGTGATGACCAACCGGTGCCAGCAATGGCACCACCAGCAATTCAGGAGGGCCGCCACGCAGCAAATGTGATCCAAGCGGTACTCCGAGGCCACCCGCGTACGTCGTTCCACTATAAAGACCGCGGGATGCTTGCCGCGATTGGGCGCCGGGCCGGGGTGGCTTCAATCTACGGTCGGAGCTTCTCGGGTTTGATTGCTTGGTTCCTCTGGCTGGTCGTACACATCGCCTCGCTGATCGGGTTTCGCAACCGACTGGTCGTACTATTCGAGTGGTCCTGGGCTTACTTTACCTACCAGCGAAGTGCGGCAGAATCCCCTGAAATAGCTTACGAACACAATGAGTAATTCGTCGAAAACCGTTCACACCTATGTACAAACCAGAGAAAATGTAGACATGGTCAAAAAGGTGGCATCCACTTTAGATGAATGTCTACTTGTTCTGCCCAAATATTCATGACCGACAGTACTCGGGAAACTGCTTTCCGGCGAATAGAGGATTCGGACTGCCTTGTTGCTCCATACTATCGCTTTGTCCATGAATCTCTCTGAGAATCCCTTGAAACCCAGTGTTAGATAATTCTATTCTTTTCACCGTTTTCCTGATTTTTACGGGTGCGGCTATTCTGGCAACTGTTGGGCTCTTTGCCAGGCAACCCTTGCTCAGTACTTACATCATTCTCGGTTTTCTTGTAGGTCCTATGGGCATAGGACTCATCAAGGATGCGAACCTGATTGCAGATCTTTCCCATATTGGAATCATCTTTCTGTTGTTTCTGCTGGGCATTGATCTCTACCCACAAAAACTCTTACTACTTATAAGACAGACGACTGTAATCACAGTGTCAAGCACCTTGGTGTTTGGGATTCTCGGCTATGTCATCGCAACAATATTTGGGTTGGCCCCATGGGATTGTCTGTTGGTTGGGTTGGCGACCACTTTCTCTAGCACCATCGTGAGTCTGAAATTACTGCCAACGACAGTGCTTCATCATCGTCATACGGGTGAAGTCATTATCAGTATCCTTCTGCTCCAAGATTTTTTGGCAATTGCATCCCTATTGTTTTTACACGGTCTGTCGGTACAAGGCACTTCGTGGCAGCAAGCGGGTTGGCTTATCGGCTCGCTACCCTTGTTATTCTTCGGTGGCCTAGCCGGCGAGCGATGGGTACTGCGCCCATTGTTTGCTCGGTTTGACCAGATTGGTGAGTATGTGTTTCTGCTGACCCTCGGTTGGTGTCTAGGCATTGGTCAGTTGGCCCATAGTCTAGGCCTGCCCTACGAGATTGGTGCTGCCGCCTACATTGCCGACAATCTGCGACCACTAAGGGATTTTTTCCTGGTGATGTTCTTTTTTGCAATTGGGGCAGGATTGAGTGTCACAGGTCTTGGAACAATATGGTTAGGAGCTGTGGTATTGGCAGTTGCCGTCGTCGTGATCAAACCACTGGTATTTTCGGTTTTGTTTAAAACTGCCGGTGAACCCGATAGTCTTGCCAGTGAGGCAGGTGTTCGATTGGGTCAGATGAGTGAATTTTCACTGTTGCTGGTAGCGGTTGCAGTAAACGCCAAGGCAATCACCTCGGCCGGCGCCACCCTTGTACAGCTCGCTACGATAATCACATTCGTTATTTCCTCAGTTGTGGTGGTGCTGCGTTATCCGACACCTATCGCTTTGTCAGCTGGCTTACGCCGGGATTGAGTTGAGTTTGGTGAGCACGACCTGACAATGTCTCAAAGGTAGTTCCACTATCTCTCTAATTGAAACGGTAGGTACTCTTAACGTGACGGTGGTCCTAACTGGACCAGTAGGTGGGGGCAGGTCAATCTTATGTTGGAATATCTCAAAGCGACAACCTCGAGGGCAAGTTCAGCTCGGGACGCCTATTCGGCGGATCGACTGCTTGAGTTCTTTGGCAATGACCGTGTGGTTTCAACACTTCGGCCATCGGATATCACTCGATACCAGAAGCACCGACTGAAAAATATCTTGGCCTCGAGCTGCAATAAGGAAACAGGTCTTTTGTCAGTCGCGATTAACTATGCGAATACCGAGTGGGATTGGGGCTTAACCAATCCATGTCAGGGTAAACGACTCCCAGAATCCGCTGGCAAGACTGTCTTCTTGAGTCGAGAAGACGCGACAGCGTTGATTAAAGCAGTTGATAAACAGGCAGCACACCTGGTCGACCTGATCGATCTCGCCGTACAGACAGGCTGTCGGAGAAAGGAGCTGTTGGAACTGGAATGGGATCGTATTGATTGGCAGAAAAACGAGATCATTCTCGAGGCCCATCATACAAAAAGTGCCAAGGCCCGGAGAGTTCCCCTTAGTCCTTCAGCAAGAGGTGTCTTGATTCGTCGGGCGAGTATCCGATCTGAGTGTTGTCCATCCACCCCTTGGGTGTTTTTCCATCTCCGACGGGCTAGGAACACGGAGATTGGCGATCGCATCAAGGATGTAAAGACCGCAATGAGATCGGCCTGTAGAAGGGTAGGGCTGGAGGGAGTTACCTTCCATACCCTTCGCCATACGTGTGCCTCTTGGTTAGGGCAGATGTCGGGTGTAGAGGCGCTGACTATTCGAGACCAATTGGGTCACAGCAGTGTCACGATGACGGACCGCTATATGCATAGCGATCGAGCAGATATTCATTATGCTGTACACAAGTTGGAGAAGTTTCGGTCACATTCTGGTCACAGTGACCATTGAG
>LUSG01000280.1 GCA_001629395.1 Gammaproteobacteria bacterium REDSEA-S15_B12
CCTTATATACATTAAAGAGGTTTTGGCGATGCCGCGGTTACTGGGCGATCGAACATGAAGCCGTGGATAGAACCTGTTTCAGGCCGTTACCTCCATCTCGACATTGGTGGTCGACATCAGCGACTGTATTACGAAGAATCAGGAGAGGGAATTCCGCTTGTCTGCCTGCATACCGCTGGGTCAGATGGCCGTCAATATCGTGGGCTGCTCAACGACGAGGAGCTGACCCGCCATTACCGGGTGATTGTATTTGATATGCCCTGGCATGGAAAATCATCGCCCCCTGAAGGGTGGCAGAATGAAGAATACAAACTCACGACGCCAGCCTACACCGATATGATCATGACGCTATGCGGTGCACTCGAACTGGATCAACCAGTGGTCATGGGCTGTTCGATCGGCGGTCGCGTCGTATTGAACCTGGCGCTTGAGCATGCCGATGAACTGCGCGCAGTGATTGGCCTGCAGTCTTCAGGCCACGTAGACCCTTACTACGACATCAATTGGCTCCATCACGCGGATGTTCATGGCGGCGAAGTGTGTGCAGGCTATGTCTATGGGCTGGTGGCCCCACAAAGTCCGGAGTCAGAGCGCTGGGAAACGCTATGGCACTACATGCAAGGTGGCCCTGGTGTTTTTAAAGGGGACCTCCACTTCTACATGATCGACGGTGATATTCGTGACAAGATCAGCAAAATTGATACTGACAAATGTCCGGTCTACCTGCTTACGGGTGAATACGATTACTCCTGCTCGCCTGATCACACGCGGTCGACAGCCGCTCGAATCAAGGGGGCAGACATGACGATCATGGAGAAGCTTGGACACTTCCCGATGAGTGAGAATCCAGCACAGTTCCGCCGTTATCTTTTGCCGTTGCTTAATCGAATTCGTGGTATGTAATAAAACAACCCGCTGACAGCAGCACGACCCGGGTTTGTGGGTTATGCGTGAGTATTTAATGGGATCTATTGATGAATAACCAGCAGAATATTGGTTTTATCGGTCTGGGTGTGATGGGTGAACCCATGTGCCGGAACCTTTCAACCAAGTCAGGCCTTACATTCACGGCGTTCGACAGGCGTGAGGAACCTTTAATGCGGCTGGCACAGCTTGGAGTCGGGCGTGCTGTCTCACTCGCACAGATGGCTGCTTCAGACGTCGTGTTTCTATCTCTGCCAGACGGTGATGCGGTTCGGGATGTCTGTTTGGGAAATACGGGCCTGATTACAATGCTGAATGCAGGTGCCATTGTGGTTGATCTGGGCACGTCGCCAGTGGCACTGGCGCGCGAACTCGATCATCGTTTCAGGGGTCAAGACGTGCTATTTTCCGATGCGCCCGTTGCAAGAACCCGTGCGGCTGCCGAGGCTGGAACATTGAGTATTATGGTGGGTGCCGACCCAGCGGTATTTGAAGTGCTCGAGCCGTTGCTAAAAATGATGGGTGAAGAGGTCACACATTGCGGCGGTGTAGGTTCAGGGCAACTGGTCAAGATTATGAACAACATGGTGCTGTTCCAGACTGTTTCTGCCCTAGCCGAAGCCCTGGCTATCGGGCGCAGTGCAGGAATCGATCCTGCGGTGATGTTTTCTGCGTTGTCGAAGGGTTCAGCAGATAGCTTTGCGTTGCGCAATCATGGCATGAAAGCCATGTTACCGGATACGTTTCCGCAAGATGCGTTCAGCACAGCCTACGCGATGAAAGACCTGGGCTACGCGCTTGAACTGGCTCGTGACGTCGGGCTTGAGGCATCAGGTGCACAGCTAGTACAAGAGCGCTTTAAACAGGCGATAGACGCTGGCTTTCACGACAGCTACTTCCCGGTCGTCAGTCGTGTCATCTGATTCGCAGTTGGAACATCGATCGTGACCAGAACCTATCTGGTGGTGTTTGTTTATGGCCATTTTTTGTGGTCAATAGAATGAAGGCAGTACAACTTCAGCACTATGGTGGGTCGGCTGCGGCGTTGCTGGCCGATGTGGATATCCCGACCCCGGTTGATGGTGAGGTATTGGTCAGAATCGAATCAGCAGGTGTCAATTTCATCGATATTTATATGCGGGAAGGACACTACCAGCAGTCCCCCACCTATGGATCAGACCTGCCGTTTACGCTGGGTATGGAGGCACTCGGTACAGTGGTTGATGCGAATGGAGATTCAAGGCTGAAGGTAGGTGACCGTGTTGCTTACTGTTTGAGCCGGGGTAGCTATGCCGAGTACGCGGTGGTTCCAGCCTGGAAGCTGGTAGTTGTACCGCCTGACATTGATTCAGACACCGGTGTGGCACTGATGTTGCAGGGTTGTACGGCACATTACCTGACGCATTCGCTGTTTCCGTTGTCGGCAGGCGACTGGTGCTTGGTCCATGCCGGGGCAGGTGGCGTGGGTCAGTTGCTGATTCAACTGGCCAGAAAACGCGGTGCACAGGTCATCACAACAGTAGGCACCCCGGAGAAATCCGAAATCGTGAAGGCCCTGGGGGCAGATCACGTCGTTTTATACCGGGAGGCGGACTTTTTCGAAGCCGTACAGTCCGTGACAGAGGGCCGGGGTGTGGATGTGGTCTACGATTCGGTCGGTAAGCAGACGATTGCGTCGAGTATTCGCTGTCTCAAGCGGCGAGGTACGTGTG
>LUSG01000281.1 GCA_001629395.1 Gammaproteobacteria bacterium REDSEA-S15_B12
AAAGCGGGTTTACCCGCGGATCATGTCTATCAGGCGGTGGCTGAAACGGCTCAAAACCTACCCAGTCAGGACTATCGCCGCCTGTCGAAGACCTGGGCTGTACGTCGGTTGCGTTACCGTAAAATACCAAAACCGCAGTAACACGAAACCGATTGTACTAGTTAGTAGTACGATATCAAGGATTTATGGCAGAGATAACTCACCCCGATCTACAGTTCGACACCCGAATCGCCAGAATGCACAGCATTTCGAATAGGATGGTCGCGGCGTTCAAAGCGGTGTTGCCTGATGGGTCAAGGGGCGGAGACACTTCGACGACGTCGCCACCGATGAAGTCCAGACCTGTGAGTTCGCGAATCAGGCGCTGGGCTTCTCGCATGGTGATACCGCCGGCCTCAGGTGTGCCGGTGCCCGGCGTATAGACCGGATCCAACCCGTCGACATCGAAGGTCAGATACGCCGGCCCATTACCCACCACCCGTTTTGCTTCCCGGGCCACTGCCTGCCAGCCCAGGTCGTCGAATTCTTCGATGGTAATCACCCGCATCCCGTTGTCACGCGAATAGTCGAGGCCATCGGCGAAGTTCTGACCACCGCGGATCCCGATCTGTACGGTTCTCCGGGGATCAATCAACCCCTCTTCTGTCGCCAGGCGAAACGGTGCGCCATGATGAAATTTTGACCCGAAAACCGCCGGCCAGGTATCGGTATGGGCATCAATATGAACCAGCCCCAGCGGTTGGTCGTAGCGGGGCGCCAGTGCTTTTAGAATCGGGTAGGTGACTGAATGATCGCCGCCGACGGCCAGGGGGCGGACCCCCGTTTTAGCAATGGCTACAAAATACCGTTCGATGTCGTTGATGGCCTGGTCGAGGTTGAATAAGTCGTTGAAGCGAACGTCACCCAGGTCTGCTACGCGGGCCCGGTCATAGGGTTGCTCGCCCGTTGCGACATTGATCGCGCGCATCAGCGTCGACTCATTTCGCACTTCCCGGGGGCCGTAACGGGCCCCGGTTCGGCAAGTCAACCCACCGTCGTAGGGTATTCCGATGATCCCGATATCCACCCCATCAAGCGAGTCGACGAGCGGCGTGCGCATAAAGGTCGCCACTTCAGTGAAGCGAGGTGCTTGCATGGGTTCATAGGGCTCGCCGGTAATATCTGTGCGCTGGTAAAAACTTTTCTGGTCTGCGTTTGGCATCATCAATCTCCTGGCCGGTGTCCCATTATGCGGGTTTAGTCGCTGCACGACCTTGAATTGTGCGTTGTTTCGAGACTTTGTGACACCATCAAGTTTTACTGTGATCAGGACAGTATTCGAGCCAACAACGGTGGTTGCCACCATGATGTTGCGCAGACCCGGGCCATAGTCGATAGACTTCCCTCAAATAACTTGCTGCGCCTAATGATTTTCCCGCTCAGTGCTGATAGCCCATAAGACAACCTCGGAGTAACACCATGTCTGACCGTTACATTGACTATGACAAGCTGCAGATCGAACACCCAGCTGACGGTATCCTGAAGATCACATTCAACAACCCTGAGCGCTTTAACTCGGTGGATTCTCAAACACACACCCAGCTGACCAAAATATGGCGCGACATCGATGCGGATTCGACCGTACGCGCGGTTCTCGTTACCGGCGCGGGAAAGGCGTTCTCCGCGGGCGGAGATTTCGACCTGATCGAAGAAATCATGGACGACCCGCAAACCAGAATGCGGGTCTGGAAGGAGGCGCGTGACCTGGTTTATAACATTATCAATTGCAACAAAGTCATCGTTTCAGCGATAAACGGGCCGGCAGTTGGCGCAGGTCTGGTGGTGGGCCTTTTGGCCGACGTCTCTATTGCAGGTAAGGCAGCACGCATTGTAGATGGTCACACCCGCCTGGGTGTGGCGGCCGGAGACGTTGCCTGCATCATCTGGCCCCTGCTGTGCGGCATGGCCAAATCCAAATACTACCTGCTGACCTGCAGGCCACTGAATGGCGAGGAAGCTGAACGCATCGGGCTGGTGTCCTTGTGCGTCGACGACGACCAGCTGCAGGAGACAGCGCTGGAGATTACAACCGAGCTGGCGAATGGGGCACAAAGTGCAATCCGCTGGACCAAGTATGCCTTGAACAACTGGCTTCGGATGGCTGGACCCACGTTTGATGCGTCGACTGCGCTCGAAATGCTCGGCTTCACCGGCGCGGAAGTGGGAGAGGGTCTGGAATCGCTGAAGGAAAAACGATCGCCTCAGTTCCCAAAAGATTGTCCGCTGTAACTGCGCTGTACAACCGGTCGAGCCCGTAGTGTTACCCCGCACGCACATCAATCCTCCGGGTCACTGGGTAACCGAACCAAAGCTGAATTACAGCCAGGCTGTGCGGTGTGGTGAGCTGGTCTTCACAACCGGGCAGGTTGCTTTGGATACAAACCTTACTGTCATCGCCGCGGCTGATTCGCGTGGTCAAATCCGTGCGGCAGTTAACGATCTTGGCGGGGTGCTGGATGCGGCCGACACGACGCCAGCCGATTTGGTACATCTGAGGGCCTTCTACATACCGACTAACACGCTAACCAGTGACGAAGTCACGGCATGGATCGGCGAATGCCTGGGTTTTCTGGGGGTGGCCGGGCCGACTATTACCCTGGTACCGGTCGAAATGCTGATGTCCCCCGGTGTGCTGTTCGAAATTGAAGGCATCGCAATGCGTGGACAGACTGGCCAACCACTTGACCGCACTGCTGCCTCGGACCCGCACTGGTATGGTTTACCGGCCCCTTTCAGTCACGCCTTGCGAGTAGGCCAAATGCTGTTCACCAGCGGTATCACAGCGCGGAACCGGGCAGGAACGGTGCTATCCCCGGGCGATCTGACCGGGCAATCACACGTCGTGCTACAGCGACTCGATGGGTTGTTACGTCAGCTCGGTGGAAACATCCGAGACGTCGTAAAAACCAATGTCTTTAACGTGGAGCCCGGCAACGCCCAAGACTGGTCAGCCCCTGCCCTCGCTCGGGCCAGTTACTACCCCGAGCCCGGGCCTGCTGCAACAGGGATTAGCCTGCGTACCGCTGAACCCCATGATGTCATGATAATTAACGACGTGATTGCGATGCGCAGCGAGGACGGGCAAGGCATGGCCCGATCATACGTCTGGCCAGAAAATCACTGGGACTGGCCCGTGCACTTGCCCTACCGACACGGGATACGAT
>LUSG01000282.1 GCA_001629395.1 Gammaproteobacteria bacterium REDSEA-S15_B12
GGTCTGCACGGTGTGGTTCTCTTTCGTCAGGAGAGCATGTACTACCTGAGTGGTTACGATACCAGCGGTTACACGATGTTTCAGGCTATGTACCTTGGTGTTGATGGTCGTATGGCACTCCTGACTCGTTCTGCTGATCGTATTCAATCTCGAGTAACGTCGATTATCCCCGATATTCGAATCTGGACTGACCGCGAGGAAGCATCTCCCGTCGAGGAGTTGCGGGAACTGCTGCGCGACTATGGCTGTGAAAACCAGACCATTGGTATTGAATATCATGCTTATGGCCTGACCGGTCAGCGGGCGCTGGTTGTGAACGCAGTGCTTCAGGACTTTTGTACGCTGGTTGATGCATCAGACACTGTTCGGCTTGTCAGACTGGTGAAAAGCAACCTGGAACTCGATTATGTTCGAAAGGCGGGTGCGCTGTGTGATGAGATGCTAGAGGTCAGTATTGAACAGACCCAACCCGGCAACACGGTGAAGTCTGTTTACGGCGCGATGATGCAGGCACTGATGGCGGGAGGTGGTGATCCGTCAGCAAGCCGCTGGCCAATGGGCGCCGGAGAGTCAGCGGTGTTTTGTCGATATCACACGGGTGACGAGATCATTCAAGATAACGACCAGGTTATTTTTGAGCCTGCAGCGGCTTACCGTCATTACCATGCCTGCATGATGTATAACATTGTTACGGGTGACCCTGATCCAAGGCATCAGGCAATGCATGAATCGTGTGTCGATGCCTTGGAGAGTTGTCAGGCCTTATTGCGTCCAGGAAACACAGTGGGGGAGTTATATGCCGCGCATGCGAATGCGTTTGAGCGAGGGGGCTACGCCACGGCATCACTCGCCGCCTGTGGATACAGTGTCGGTATCAGTTATCCCCCAACCTGGATGGATTGGCCGATGATCTGGGCTGAAAACCCCCAAGTGCTTGAACCAGGAATGGTCTTTTTCATGCATATGATACTGCTCGACGACAGCACGGGACTGAGCATGTGCCTGGGCGAGACAGCAATCGTTACCCAGGGGGACTGTGAACGGGTTAATCACATGCCACGGGGTGTGATCCAGGTTTGAGTCCTTTTCTGTGAGTTTGTTGGTCACGCTACAATAACGGACATAGTTTGCAGAAGCTTTAGGAGAAAGAAATGACAAAAGCAATACGTGTGCACAACACCGGCGGCCCGGAGGTAATGACCCTTGAGGTTGTGGAGGTCGGGCAACCCGGTGTTGGTGAGGTGCGTGTCAGGCATACAGCCATAGGGCTGAATTTTATCGATGTCTATTTTCGGACTGGAGCCTATCCAGCGCAGACTCCATTTACGCCGGGCTTCGAGGCGGCAGGTGTTGTCGAGGCGGTTGGAGAAGGAGTGAACAATTTGTCCGTAGGGGATCGTATTGCTTATGCAGCACAGCCTATTGGCGCTTATGCCGAAGAACGGTTAATTGCCGCAGACCGGTTGGTTAAGCTGCCTGATGAAATAGCGGACCGAGTCGGTGCTGCAATCATGCTCAAGGGGATGACCACTGAGTATCTATTAAGACGAACTTACGCCATTAACGCCGGAGATACCGTTCTTTTTCATGCAGCTGCAGGAGGGGTTGGTCTGATAGCCTGTCAGTGGGCAAGCCATCTCGGCGCAACAGTCATTGGTACGGTCGGATCAGAAGAAAAAGCAGACCTTGCCCGGGAACATGGCTGTCATCACACTATTATTTATACCCGGGAAGATTTTGTAGAACAAGTGAAAGAGATCACGGACGGTAAGGGTGTAAACGTGGTTTATGACGCAGTTGGTAAGGATACATTTCTCAGGGGCTTTGATTGCCTGCAGCCATTGGGGACCATGGTCTTGTTCGGAGCATCATCAGGCGCGCCGGACCCGATCAATCCGGCACTGCTTCAAGCAAAAGGGTCACTGTTTCTCACCCGCCCGTCATTATTCAACTACATCGCTGAACAGGAGAGTCTCACTCAGTCTGCGCTCGAGCTGTTTGATGTGGTTTCTAGCGGTGCTGTAAAAGTTGAGGTCAATCAAGAACATGCGCTCAGTAGTGCAGCGGAATCTCACCGTGAGTTAGAAGGTCGGCGTACCACCGGTGCGACAATACTGATTCCCTGAATTATCCTTGATGACTGCATTGGCGCCAGTTGGAGGAAAACTATGAACATGCACGATGCCATACGTGCGGCTTGTCAGCCGCGGAACCTGGATACTGTCGAGATGCAGGATGTCATGCGCATTATCATGGATGGTTCGGCGACGCCTGCTCAGATCGGTGCGTTTCTGGCGGCTCTTCATATTAAAGGCGAGACTGTTGATGAATTAACGGGTGCCGCGACAGTGATGCGTGACTATGCGGCGAAAGTAGAAATCTCGGCAGACAAAGTAGTGGATACGGTGGGTACCGGTGGAGATGCGGCAGGGCTGTTCAATGTTTCAACTGCAGCTGCGTTTGTGGCTGCTGCGGGTGGTGCTGTCATGGCCAAGCATGGCAACCGGGCAGCGACCGGTAAATCGGGCAGCGCTGATGTGCTTGAAGCAGCTGGCGTCAATATAGCGCTGTCTCCTGGGGATGTTGCTAGAACGATCGAAGCAGTTGGTATCGGCTTTATGTTTGCGCCGACACACCATGGTGCTACTCGACATGCCGTGGGGCCTCGTCGGGAAATCGGTGTACGCTCGATCTTCAACCTGCTGGGCCCTTTGACCAACCCTGCTGGTGCAAGATGGCAACTGGTTGGTGTTTATGAGGAACGATGGGTGCGACCGCTTGCTGAGTCGTTTGGAAACTTGGGGAGTGTGCATACACTGGTGGTTCATGCTGAGGATGGACTTGATGAGATCAGTATCGCTGCGCCCACCAGCGTTTCCGAATACAAGGACGGTAGCATCGCTGATTTCACAATCAAACCTGATGATTTTGGATTGACGATTCAGCCGCTGGATTCAATTCGTGTAGACAGCGCGGAGCAGAGTCTTGAACTGATCCGGCAGGCATTAGGTGGTCATCCGGGTCCAGCTTATGACATGGTCATGCTAAACGCAGGCGCTACACTTTATGCGGCAGATCTCGCGCCGTCTCTCGCTGAAGGGACAATTGCGGCTAGGGCTATCCTAGATTCTGGCGCTGCGCTTGGAAAGCTTGACGAGATGGCAGCCTACACCCAACGGTTTGAGCAAAGCTAAATACATGGAGAGCGCTTAGATGCAGACTATATTCGTCCAGATTAAGTGTGAATTGGGTCAGTCCTACCGTGCGGCGGAAGAATTGGTAGAAATCGATGGTGTATCGGAGGTCTACTCAATATCGGGTCCTTATGACCTGCTTGTTAAGTGCTACGTAGCCGATGATGGTGACGTGGGGCACTTTGTGAACAATCAACTCCAGTCGGTGACAGGGGTCCGGGATACTCTGACAATAATCACCTTTAATGCATTTGGGTAATTCCTGGGGCCTGAGGCTAAAAGCCCATGCGTTGCGATAGCCTTATTTTCGATCTTGATGGCACTATCAGCGACCCCAGTGTGGGGATATCTCGGTCGATCAATTACGCACTTCTTCATCATGGCTTCCAGGCGTGCTCCAGAGAAC
>LUSG01000283.1 GCA_001629395.1 Gammaproteobacteria bacterium REDSEA-S15_B12
CCACTGGTGTGGGACGCCACCATGCTCGACGCACTCAAAATCTATGCGGCCAACAACCACGCCGTGATGTGCTCACCGTTCTCAATGGCGGCCGCATCAACACCGGCCAGCAATGTCGGCACCATGGCAGTGGTTACAGCCGAAGCCCTGACCGCGATTGCATTCGCGCAACTGGTACGGCCGGGGGCTCCAATGCTGTTTGGTGTGCCGGCCATGACCGTTGCACTGAATTCCGGTGCGCCGGTACACGGCAGCCCGGATTCGGCCATCGTCCAGTTTCTCGCTGGTCAGATGGCGCGGCGTTACGGCATACCCCACCGGGCGATCGCCAATTGTGCGACCTCCAAATCGGCCGACATGCAGGCTGCTTACGACTCGATGTGGGGCCTGTTTCCTTCATTTCTGGCCGGTGCACAGTGGATCACCATGGCCGGTGGCATGATGGAAGGGACACTCGGCGTGGGCTATGCAAAAACCGTCATTGATTTTGAGCAGCTCGATGCGTTCTACCATTTCTGTCAGGGCTCTCGATTCGATGATCTGGACGAGATTTTCGAGACCGTGAAGGACGTCGGTCCCGGCGGTCATTTTCTGGGTACGGCACACACCCGCAAGGCTGACCTTTTCATCTTTCCGTCGCAGAACAACGTCACCTACGAACAGTGGGATGTTGAAGGGCGAAAAGACAGTGAACAGGTCGGCCTCGACAAGGCAAAGCAATGGTTGTCCCGGTACGAAGAGCCGGATCTCGATCCAACAATTGATGAAGCGCTCTGCGCCTTTATCGCCCAAAAAGAAGCCACTATCCCATCCGAGTTACGCTGAAACATCCCGGCTTTCTAAAGCTGAGCCAAACTATTGGCCTGGTGATTTAGGTATCTAGCATTCAGAATGCCTGTGACTAAATGCTCCGGAAGCCTCCTTAGAATTTGGTGAGAAGATAACCAGTGGACTCCGACCTGAAAAATGATGCCCAGGATCTTCTGATCCGGTATGGTGGTGATGCTTTTCCGAACCTTTTTCGGTCAGCAAAAGGAAGTATTGTTATTGACAGTAATGGTCGTGAGATTCTTGATTTCACATCGGGGCAGATGTGCGCAACACTAGGCCACAATCATCCGGCGATTACTAGGGCTATTAAGGAGAGCTGTGATACTGCACTTCACATGTTCTCGGGGATGATTCCAGAGCCGGTCGTGAAACTTGCCAAAGCGCTTGCAGACTGGCTACCTTCACCACTGCGAAAATCTCTGTTACTGAGTACAGGCAGCGAATCCAACGAAGCGGCCCTACGTCTTGCAAAACTCGCCACCGGTGGCTACGAGGTCATTGCCCTGGGTGGTTCCTGGCATGGGACGACCGGGGGTTCGGCGGCAGCGACGTTTGCGAGCGACCGGCGCGGTTATGGCCCCAAAGTTCCTGGAAATCATATGATTCCGGAGCCGAATGCTTACCGCTGTCCAATTGATCATTGTCGAGACAGCTGTGACATGTCGTGCCTGAATGTTGGCCTGAAGATGTTCGACATGGCAAGTGACGGCGCGCCGGCCGCGATCATCGCTGAACCCGTTATTTCAGCGGGTGGTGTTATCGTGCCGCCTGCTGGTTATTTTGACTGCTTGCGTGACGCCGCCCAACAGCGCGGTATGCTGCTCATTTTTGACGAAGCGCAGACCGCGTTCGGTCGGGTAGGTGCGAGTTGTTCGGCTGCCAAGCTCGAAGTTGCCCCCGACATCATGACACTATCCAAGACCCTTGGTGGTGGACTGCCTCTAGCCGCGACGGTCACCAGCCCTGACATCGAAGACCGAGCGCATACCGCAGGATTCACCTTCTATACCAGCCACGTCTCTGACCCATTACCCGCATCGGTCGGTCTCGCTGTTCTGCAGACAATTCAAGAAGAAGACCTCGTCGCAAGAGCGATAAGAATGGGCAACTATCTGACAGAACGACTGAGGGACCTTCAGCAGCAGCATGAATCGATCGGGGACATTCGAGGTGAAGGGCTGCTGTTAGGTGTTGAACTGGTTACGGACCGGGAAACTCGACAACCGTTTCATCAGCTCGGCGCGGTGACCACGGAACGCTGCTTCGAACTTGGCCTGTCGATGAACATACGGCGTCGACCGGAACGCGGTGCCGTGTGGCGGATTGCGCCACCTCTGACAGTAACGACCGAGGAAATTGACCTTGCAATCACAATCCTAGATCAGGCACTTGTCGAGGGCTTAGAAACTCTTACTGGCAGGAAATAGCCCAACACAACCTGTCCGACCGAACATTCTGCATAACAAGCTTGGCAAACACTGGAACCCGAACATATGAGTGAGCTATGGAAGAAAAGTGCGGTCGATATGGTCGATCTGCTCCGATCCGGAGACATATCTCCTGTTGAAGCCGCACAGGCAGCCATTGCGCGCATCGAAGCGGTCGACGGCAAAACCAACGCACTGCCGATCCGCTGTTTCGATCGGGCAATTGAACAAGCTCAAACACTCGACCTGACAAGCCATCGACAGAATCCAAAAAGCCTCTGTGGTCTACCAATTGCTGTCAAGGACTACAACGACGTGGCCGGTGTACATACGACCTATGGCTCGCCAATATTCAAGGACCATATTGCTGAGCGCTCTGATGTAACCGTCGCCGTGCTAGAACACAATGGCGCCAACCCGATTGCCAAATCCAATGTGCCGGAATGGGCTGGTGGGCACACCTTTAATCCCGTGAACGGGCTCACCCGTAACCCCTGGAATCTCAGTCGCAGCGCCGGTGGATCATCCGGCGGTTCCGCCGCGGCATTGGCCAGCGGTCAGGTCTGGCTCGCGACCGGTAATGATCTAGGCGGAAGTCTTCGTACGCCTGCTGCCTTCAATGGAGTAGTCGGACTTCGTCCGAGCCCCGGCGTCGTGCCCCGGGGCCATGGGAACCTAACTTTTGACACGCTCTGGGTTGAGGGACCCATGGGAAGATCGGTGGTCGATGTCGCGCTGATGCTCGATGCTGGATGTGGTCTACGCACTGAAGATCCGCTATCTTTTAATCATCACTGCGGTTCTTTTGCCCAGGCAATCAAACAACATTCATTGCCAGAACGGGTGGCATTCAGTACCGATCTTGGGATCGTACCGGTCGCCCGGGATGTCAGAGCCATCACGGAAAATGCAGCTGCCGACATTTCCCGACTGGGCATCGATGTCTCTGACGACATCCCCGACTTCACCGGCGTACTGGATGCATTCCATACCTTAAGAGGCGTTCTTCTGGCTACCCTGAAGGGGGAACTGGTTCAGCAACATCGCGACGAAATTCTCAGTGATATCGTGAAGAACGTTGAAGTCGGGTTCAATGTGACGCCCGACCAGCTGTTGGATGCTGAACGGGTAAGGTGGACACTGACCCGGTACATGGCTCAATTCTTTGAATCTCATGATTTCCTGATCTGTCCGGCCGCATCAATTGCGGCGTTTGAATCAGAAAAACCCTTTATCACGGAAATCGACGGCACGCCCTGTAAAACTTACATCGATTGGTTTGCAATTACCTTTGCACTGACGATGACCGGTTGCCCTGTGATCAGCCTGCCTTGCGGCTTTACCGATGAGGGCCTACCTATGGGTCTGCAGGTTCTGGCAAAACCCCGGCGAGAAGATGAACTACTGAGTTTCGCGGCCTTGCTCGAGGAACACTTTGATGTCCGCGATCTAGTGCCTATCGACCCACGCGAGGCCAGTTGAGCGAAAACTACCGGGAAAGCCGACGCTGTCTGAGCACAATATACAAGCCGCTGGCAATAATCAGTACCGTGCCGAGTAGCGTCCACCAGTCAGGCAATTCCCCCCACAGCAGATAGCCAAGTCCCAGGGCCCATACAATACCGGTGTACTTATACTGAGACAGCAGGCTTGCATCCCCGAATCGCAGCCCTTCTGTCATCAGGTAGATCCCAAGACTAAACGCCATGCCACTGCCTGCCAGCAGCATCAAGGTATGCCAGGATAACGGCACCCAGCCGAGCGGTGCTGTTGCCAGCGCGGTCAATGTAACTGCTGCACTGGAATAAAACAGCAGCGACTCTGAGGTCTCCCGAGCCAGTGCTGTACGGACAATGAGTTCGCGCACAGCAGACAACAGCGCCACGAGTAAGGGTCCCAGCAGAATCCAAACGAACGCATCACCGACAGGCTTAACGACCAGCGTCGCACCGGCAAATCCCACCAAAACCGCGCTCACTCGCCGCCAACCCACTGTTTCGTTAAGAAACC